>JBQTHW010000114.1:0-4511 GCA_052389495.1 Methanobacteriota archaeon
CTTCTCTTTCCACGAAGGCATTTCTCTGCGCATGGGGTGAGGGAGGTCACGAGTGACAAGTGATTCGGTGTACGGCGTCCGGTCAGCACTCACCCGTTTACCGGCCGAGCTTCTGGTCGATCTGCGGCATCAACCTTGGGTCTGGGCGAGCGGGATCTAGAGACCCAGGTATGCTTGGCATATCCTTTTCAGCGCTCTTGCATTCCGAGACGCGTGCGCGTCGACATGGGCCCAGAGGCCGACGTTCCTGAGGGTGAGATCAGATGCGTGTCCGTGAATGAGAGGGATTACGCCTTGTTTAGGGTGGGTGGAAAGGTCTACTGCCTGGCGAATAAGTGCACCCACCTCAGAGGCCCTTTGTGCGAGGGACTTCTCGAGGACCACGTCGTCGAATGTCCGTGGCACGGCTCCCGCTTCGATATCCGCACAGGCCAAGTCGTTGGCCCTCCCGCGCGGACTCCAGTCCGGTCCTACGAGTGCACGATCGCGAACGGTAGGACTTGGGTGGAGATTCCTTGACCGGCGAGAGGCTTCGAAGCGACAGAACCCGTAATCGCAGCAGACACACCCTGCCGCCGCTCCGACCGCCAACATCTCGAACACGAAGGCAGACCACAGCAAGATGCTCCTATCCAGCGGAACTATCAACGTCGATAGCACTAAATAGAGCCGAGCTAATGTCTGTCACGCTCATAACCTGAGGGGGAGTATGCCAGAACCTACGCTCTATGAACGCCTCGGGGGCATCTACGCCATCGCCGCGGTTGTGGACCACTTCAGCGACGCCCTTCTGAAAAACCCGAAGATTGTTGGTGCAAACCCCGAACTGAAGCAGTGGCACACGGAGACATACAAGGGGCGGCTGCCAGGCCTCAAGTTCCTGAGGACGCTGTGGGTCGCCTCGATCGCAGGCGGACCATTTCAATACACAGCCAGAGAGCTGCGCGACGCCCATTTCGACTTAAAGATCGCACCCGAAGTATTCGACGAGGTCTATGGGGAACTCGGCCGCACCCTTGATCACTTCAACGTGCCCAAGCGTGAGAAGGAGGAAGCCTTGGCCGCCTTCAACGGATGGAAGGCGGAAGTGACGGCTGGTTCCAAGCCAGGGGCCGTCAATTGGCGTCGTTGGCGCTAGGTAGAATGCGAAACGCCAGCGCTGACCGAATGTGAACAACAGTATGTCAGAGCCCCTGAGGGAAAAGCGTCGGGAGCCGGCAGAAGTCCCGTGACAATCGAGCTCGGCGGGTCATCGGCATGGTTCAAGGAATCGAATTCGGCCTCGCCGTGGCCGACTTGAAGTCCCGCTAACCCAGACGAGTTCGGGAGGAACCCATGGACGCAACGATCGCGACAGAAGGATTTCGCGTGTTCATCGAACTCGCGGTCATTGTGTTAGAGGCCGCCGCGGCGCTCGTCATCCTCGTGGCGGCAGGTTGGGCCCTCACGCAATACATAAGGACGGCTTTTTCAAGGCGCCGGACGGCGGAAGCCGTGCCCTTAGCGGGCAGTCCCATCCGCGTTGGCTTCGGACGCTCCCTTCTCCTCGCCCTCGAGTTCACAGTCGGAAGCACCATCCTAAAGGTCTCGATCACACCGACGCTCCAGGATGTTGGCGTCGTCGCGGTCGTAGTCGTCGTTCGCGTTGTCCTCGCCTTCGTCCTCCAGTACGAATTGTCGAGGGCCCATGACGAGGGCATTGCATCGAAGAGAGGCACGGTTTGAGGTCCCCGCGAAGGGACAGATTGTCGCTTGGCCGCTGGCGCGTGGGGGCGCCTACAGCCGTCGGAATCGCTCCGCTCCCGCCGTAGAAGCGAAGCCCGACTGCACCCGGGGATGATCGCGAATGGTCTCGACCTTCCTCGTCTGTATCTGAGTGCGAATGGCTTGTCAGGCAGAGGGGACCGCTCTTCGGTTTTGGCAAGAGTTCGAGTGAAAGTGCTCAGTATCGCATCCCTGTGCGTCTGCGAGCGAATTGGAGGCGCAATCCGAGCGACAGACCATCACTTTCGCAGATCCCTCCATGTGAAGATAATGTCACTTCAATTGCTATGGAGAGGGCGGAGCCGCTGGTGTTACCAGCACCCACGGCCCAGAAAGGTCGATGGTCTGAGCATCGAACCCGGCTGTTCCACCCATTCCCCTAACCGGCGGCTGGCCTATGAAGCTACGGCCCGGAGGGGTGCGTGTACGTGGTGTGGATCTGTGAGGGTGGTCAAGAACGGCATCCGAAAGGGCCATCAGCTCTATCGTTGCAAGGACTGCCGACATCAGTTCTGCGACAATGGCAAGCTGCCGAGGATGAGGAAGCCCAAGGCGATCATCGGCGCCGCGCTCCGCCTCTACTTCGATAGCGCCTCTCTACCGAAAGTCGGACGGTGCCTGCGGAGTATCCTTGGCACGGGGGCTCACCACAGCACCGTCCACGATTGGATCGCAAAGTACGTTCCAATGGCGGACGACTTTCTCCGAAATTTCCCGCCGCGTCTGTCGGGCCTGTGGCATGTAGACGAGACGGTTCTCAAGTTCCGGCCATCCGAACGCCTGATGGACGAACAACGTGCCGAGAAGGTTCGCAGGCCGGGCGATGACTGGTGGCAGTGGGACGCCATCGATGAGGGCACGCGGTTCTGCGTCGGGACACGCATTTCCAAGACGCGGACCTATGACGATGGCCTGGCGTTTATCCGAGACTGCGCAGAGTACGCCCCGCGTCCTCACTCGATCACGACTGATGACCTCAACGCCTATCCGCGCGTCCTGCGAAAGGCCTTCTGGAGCCATGCCCCGGAGAGGCGAGTCCGGCACGACCACTCGAAGAGCGGATTCCTAGGAAATCAAGCCATCGAGCGATGGCATGGAACATTGAAGGATAGAGTCAAGCCGATGCGCGGGCTCAAGTCCCCGGGATCGCAGATTCCGAGAGGGATCGCCGTCGACTACGACTTCCTTCGTCCTCACCTGGCCCTTGAGGGCCGCACTCCGGCCCAAGCGGCCCAAGTCAACCTGCCCTTCGAGGACGGCTGGGGCGATCTCATGGTGTGGGCAACCGTCTATCGGACGCTTTGTCGGATGGAAGCGCGAAGACGTCCGACGATGGGATGATTCCGGGCCTTGTTGTAGCAACCTGTGGAAATCAGGGACATGGCCGCATCCGCTTCTAAGGGGGTATCCTACTTAAGCCGAAAGAACCCGGCGTGGACGTTCCCGCCCGCGCCGACCCGACGGAGGAAATGTTAAGTCCGGACCGCGGCATCGCGCCGTCCGATGGAGGAAGGCGCACGCCTCGTCCTCCAGACGAGCGCCGTGCTTCGGGAAGGCGAGCGCGTCCTGATCGTGACGGACGAGGGGACCCTCGCCCTCGGTCAGGCGTTCGTCGCCGCGGCGAAGGCCCTCGGCGCGGATCCCGTCCTCGCGTCGATCGCGCCGCGCTCCGCGGACGGGGACGAGCCGCCGGAGCCCGTCGGGGCGGCGATGCAGTCGTCCGACGTGGTGCTGCTCGTCACCGGGCGATCCCTCACGCACACGCATGCGCGGCGGGCGGCGAACCGCGCGGGCGCACGCGTCGTGTCGATGCCCGGGGCCACGGAGGACATGCTGGCTGCGGGGGGCCTCGCGACGGACTGGGGGAAGATCCACGAGACGGTCCGGCAGGCCGCGCGTCGCCTCCGGGGGGCGCGGGAGGTCCACCTCACGTCCGCCGCGGGGACGGACGTCACGTTCCGCGTCGAGGGGCGCGACTGGGTCACCGAGGACACGGGCCTGTGCGCGCGGAAGGGCGGCTTCACGACCCTTCCCGCGGGCGAGCTGTTCGTCGCGCCGCTCGAGGCGTCCGCGGTGGGACGCCTCGGGGCCGACGTGTACTTCTCCGCGCCCCTCGACCACCCCGCGACGGTGATCCTCGAGGCGGGCCACGCGACGAGGATCGTCGGCGCCTCGGGCGCCGTCCATGCGATGAACAAGGGCGGCCGCGACGGCCGTGCCCTCGGCCGCTTCGGGTTCGGCCTCAATCCGCGGGCTCGCATCGCCGGACCGCACCTCGAGGCGGAGAAGGCGATGGGCGCGGCCCACGTCGGGTTCGGGGACAACCTCGTGATCGGGGGGAAGATCCATGTCGGGGTGCGGGTCGAGGCGATCCTCTCCGACGTCGGGATCGAGGTGGACGGCAAAGCGATCGTGGAAAAAGGCCGTCTGGTCGCTTGATCGCCCGGCTTCGCCGAAAGTGAGGAACCCTTAAGGGTCGGGTCGGCGCTGTCATTCCTCGTGGGAGGGGGTTCGGCCGGGCCTCGGCTCGGGTTCGCCGTATGCCTTCTGCTCGCGCTGGCCCTTGCCCTCTCGGGAACCGCGGTCTCGTCGCCCGCGCTCTCGCAGCCTCATCGCTCTCCCGATGGAGCCCTGACGATTGGCCACCTGTTCGCCATCGACAGCCTCAGCCCGTTCCTCGGTTTCACCGAGACCTCGAGACTCCTGTACAGTCTCCTGTACGATTCCTTCTTCGCCGTCGACGAAGA
>JBQTHW010000115.1:0-7703 GCA_052389495.1 Methanobacteriota archaeon
CTCTCCGTAAATATGGTACGGACGAAACTCCTCAAGAGCCTGCGCCATGGCTTCCAAGACCTTAAGCACATCAGGGCGGACACGGGTCGGTGGGAAGATGGGCGCCAGGATTACCCCCACGTTCAAGCCCGCCTCCCGTGCACGCCGGAGGACCTCCAGTCGGGCCGCCGGGGGAGGGACCCGAGGTTCAATCAGTCTCGCAAGCTCAGAATCCATTGTTGCAATCGAGACTTGGAGCCGCACCTGATGCGGGTAGCGTGCCAGCAAATCCAAGTCCCTCGTAACAAGGAATGACCGGGTCTGCAAACAGAATTCAACTCCTGCTGGAAGGGCGCGTTCAAGGATCTTTCGCGCCGAGCCCGCAAGCTTGGGGAGGTAAGGATCGTGGGTGGAACTCATCATGACCTCGACCCCTGCCCACTTGGTCCACGGGGTTCTCTCGATCGCCTCGTCAAGATTGCTGGGAACGAGGAGATAGTCTCCCCATTTCTGAAGTACCGCTTCGCCGTAACGGCTTCGCCCGAACCGCTTGTGGATCTCGTCCACGTAGCAAAATGGGCAGGCATGCGTGCATCCAACGGCGAAATTCAGACACCATCCATCGGAGAGTTGCTTTCCCACGCCGCCATTGTCCCTGGAAGTGAGGCGCGATCGACGAATGAGTGGCACAGACGCTTGATAAGCGCCGCTGACGACGCCCGTAGGGACTCGAATCTCAGGTGGCGCAGGCGTCCGCACAGGCGGCTGCATAGTTAGGACGCTCATCGCCGTCACCAGACCTCTGGGCGTCGCCATGGATGCCAACATATAAAAATGCCGTCTGAGGGGAGGACGGCGAAAGTGATGCTTGGACAGCGCACTTGATGACTGCGGCCGCGCAACAGCACGACCTTTGCACATGATTAGAGCTATTCCGTCCTGCTCCCTAGGAGCGCAAGTAGGCCGTCGAGAATCATGTTCCAGGCCTGCTCCTTCCCGATGGGTGCTTGCCGCTTCAGTAGTTCCAAGAGCTTCGGCAGTGCGCCGGTGTTGTTCGTCGCTATCATGGGGGTCTGCACTGAACCGATGTAATCGGTCTTCAACAGCATCTCCCGGCGCTCCGCGTCGCTGAATCGTTTGTACCTCGCCAAGGTCCTCTCGTCCTCGAGCTGTTCCGGCTGTCATGTCTCGTGCGGACCGTACCCACAGCTCGGTCAGCCTTCCGTTGCCGCTCCTCAAGGAGATTGATAAGGTGGTGGAGGCTGGGCTAATGGGATTTCGATCGTGGGCGGAGTTCATAGCCGAGGCCACCCGTGCGTACCTTCGCGACCTTCGCAAGACGAACCTTTATGTTGTTGGGAGTGAACCGAACAGGCAGTAGCGCAACTGGTCGAGGTGGCACGGCCGGTCTGGGAGACACTCGGCTGCCATGAACCAAGAGTTGGATGGAGCATAGGAGCAGAACGATTCGCATGACGGATTACAGGAAAGCCCACTCCAAGAACTGCGGGAAAGACACGAAGCACGAGATCGCGGACGTGATGGGCACTCAGCAGCGTCTCTGCATTTGCATTGAGTGCGGCGAGGGAACGTATCGATCGTGATGCCATAGACGTTCAGCAACGCCTCAATAACCTGGAAAGTCGTTTACTGCAGCGTCATGGACCTCGAATTCCTGATTCGGAGGACCGATGGACAGTGGTTCTCCTTGCCTGCGAGGATGAACGCCGAAGTACTCAAACCACGATCCGTTCCGTCGCAGCCTATCGCTGGGTGGGGTGACCATCGAATCAAGATCCCTAATGGCGTAATCGCTTTTTCGTACGAGGACCCGGGAATTCAGGTAGTCTTCGAGGAGTACACGGGAACGGAGGAAGAAGCCTTAGAGACTGTGGGCGAAATCCTCGCCAGTATTGAATCCGCGACCGGAGAGCGGGGCCGGATCGTCCCGTTGTGAACCTTTCTGGAGCGGTGATGGACCACGAAAAACCTCGTTCGATCTCGGATCTTTGATGAAGCGATTCGGTTGCATTCTGAGGTTGACTTTGGGGAACTGGAGAGTGCCGCAATTCGGAGGTTGATCACCGAGCACCGGAAACAACATCCCGGTACGCATTTCTCGCTTCTTTTCCGCATAGTCGAGGAGGACTACGGCCCCGAAGGCGACGTGTGCATTCTGCCTTCCCAGATGCTCGCACTGGAGGAGGAACTTCAAGAATTCCTCGGCCTGGCGGCGCTCGCTGATGAGACTAGCGTTGTGTACAAGTTCTGGAAGGCGACTCTGACGGCTGGTGAACTTCGGGTACTCGTGGATCGACTCCTAGAGATGGTCAGGAGAGCTGAGCAGGAAGAGGAATGCATCTTCGGTTTTGCCGACTAGACCATGCCCTGTTTCGGACACGCAGCCTACTACAAATCGACGTCCTGGGCGCATCTCAGAACGCTACCTCCACTCCATAGAGCCGCAGGGGGGAATTGAACCCCCGACCTGCGCCTTACCAAGGCGCCGGGATGCGAGGTACTCAAACCGGACGGACGTCCTCACCGGGTCGTTCTCGAGCCCGCTCCCAGAAGCGGAGGAACAGGTCCGCCGCCCAGCCGCATCCGCGGGCGTCCTCGAGCAGCAACATGGTCGACATGTCGACGCTGCCGTCGAAGGAAGGGAAGCAGACGCCAGCGGCGTCGTCGAGGACGGCAAGAAAGATCGGAATCCGGTCCAGAAGTCTGGCGGGATAGTTCCGCCTCACGCGGGTCGGCAAGACTGCATCCTCGAAGCCCTCCCGGGGCCGGATCACGCGGACGTCCGCCCCGTCCACGGCCTTCTGTCGCAGGATGGGGAGGGCCTGCTCGAACGCCTGCTCCGTGAGGACCCAGATCCGCTGCTTCACGGCCCGCAGGAACCGCTCCTGGGTCGCGACGACTCTGTACGTGCCCCTCGTGAACGTGCCCTCGCTCAGTGCGCCCAGCCGGTCGACGAACTCCGGGGGGAGCACAAGCACGTCGTGGGTCAGGAGGAACTCCCGGTTCGCCGTCAGGAAGCGAAAGAAGGGGAGTCCCGCAGAGAGGAGGCGAGCGAGACTCGTGAGTTCGTGCTCCCCTCGCGGGTTCTTCGTGACGAGGCCCGCTGCAGAAAGGCGATTCAGGTGCCTCGAGGTTTCCGAGTCGGTCATGCGTAGGCGGCGGGCGATCTCCGCGTGCCGCAGGGGCTTCTCCGCGACCGCGGCGAGGATCCCCAAGCGCTGGTCCGAGGCGAGCTCAAAGACAAACCCCGCGATGCCCGTCGACTCCATGCCGCCCCGACAGGTTCGGCTGCATACTAAGGCCTTCGGACGGACCCGAAGACAGGGATAAGAACCCGAGGAGGGTAACCCACCCCACGGACCACAAGGAGCAATCCATATGGCGACCAAGAAGACGACGGCCCGCGATGTGACCCCAGACGGCGAGAGCATCGTGCCATGCCTCTGGTTCGACGGCCGGGCGGAGGAAGCGGCGAAGTTCTACGTCTCCTTGTTTCCGGACTCACGCATCGACAGCGTGCACAAAGCGCCCGCAGACTTCCCTAGCGGCAAGAAGGGGGACGTCCTGGCCGTCGACTTCACGTTGATCGGACGGAAGTTCAGCGGGCTCAACGGCGGACCGATCTTCAAGTTCAATGAAGCAGTCTCTTTCACCATTCCGTGCGAAAGCCAGGCAGAAGTGGATCGATACTGGGAGGCCCTCTCGGCGGTCCCGGAGGCGGAACAGTGCGGCTGGGTGAAGGACCGCTACGGGCTTTCGTGGCAGATCGTGCCGACGGTGCTTTACCGACTCATGGCCGACCCGGACCGCACGAAGGCCGGGCGGGTCATGGAAGCCATGCTCAAGATGAAGAAGCTCGACATCAAGGCGCTGCGACGGGCGTACGAGCAGGCGGAGTGACCGGAGGAGACCTCTATGAAGAAGCTTGTCGTCGGCACGTTCCTGACGCTCGACGGGGTGATGCAGGCGCCGGGCGGACCAGACGAAGATCGCGATGGCGGGTTCGAGCACGGCGGTTGGTCCGTCAAGTACTGGGACGACATGATGGGCAAGATCATCGTCGAGCAGATCCTGCGACCCGACGCGCTGCTCCTGGGCCGCAGGACGTACGAGATCTTCGCCGCGCACTGGCCGCGCGTCACGGACCCGAATGATCCGGTGGCGTCCAAGCTGAACAGCATGCGCAAGTACGTCGCCTCTCGGACGCTCCGCAACGTGGAATGGCACAACTCGACCCTGCTGTCCGGGGATGCGGCGAAGGCCGTCGCGCGGCTCAAAGAGCAAGGCGGAGGGGAAATCCAAGTGCATGGGAGCTCCAACCTGATCCAGACGTTGCTGAAGCACGACCTCATCGACGAGTTCCGCGTGTGGGTGTTCCCGGTCGTGGTCGGCCCCGGCAAGCGGCTCTTCGGCGACGGGACCATCCCCGGGGCCTTCCGGCTCGTGGACACGAAGACGTCGAGCAGCGGCGTCGTCATCCACCGCTACGAGCGGGCCGGCAAGCTCGAGCACGGCACCTTCGAGGTGGACGAGCGCGGCAGGGCAGCGGCGCTCTGGGAGGACAAGACGTGAGTGTGCACGGCGGGTGGTAGATACGCGGAAAGTCATCATGTGGAACCTGGTCTCACTCGACGGCTACTTCGAAGGGGCCAGGAGCTGGGAGATCGACTGGCACGAGTACGTCTGGGGCGAGGAACTGGAGCGGTTCGCGATCGAGCAGTCGAAAACCACGGGCATGCTCCTGTTCGGCCGCGTGACGTACGAGGGCATGGCATCTTACTGGCCCTCACAAAAAGGTGAGATCGCCGACTTCATGAACACGATCCCGAAGGTCGTCTTCTCGCGAACGCTCGGGAAGGCGGATTGGAGCAACGCGAAGCTGGTGACAGGGAAGCCGGAGGAGGAAGTCGCGAGACTGAAGCAAGAGCCCGGCGGGAATCTGACCATCTTCGGCAGCGCCACCCTATGCGCGACGCTCATGCGGCATGGTTTGATCGACGAATACCAGCTCGGCGTCGTCCCGGTCGTCCTCGGCCGCGGGAATCCGCTGTTCAAGGCCGGCCCGGATCGGATGAGGCTCCAGCTCATCGAGGCGAGGCCGACGAAGTCGGGTTGCGTGATCCTCAGCTACCGTCCTGCAACAACCCCGTGACGCCTCGCGAACTCGGTAGAACATATCCCTGTGGGGTTACGATGCTGAGGAACGGGACGCGACGGGACCAATCCTTTAAGCACCGGACGGCTGGACGGCCGGCACCATCGCCGAGGCAGGGAACATGAAGAGCGAACCCCCGAAGCCGAACGACGACGCGGTGCCCGCGCGGCCGATCACGACCCGCACCGCGGTGATCCTCTCGGTGGTCATCGCCGCCGCCTTCCTCGACGTCGTGGACTTCTCCGTCGTCCAGGTGGCCCTCCCCACCATCCAAGCGGACTTCCAAGTCTCCTTCGCGAGCGCCCAGTGGATCATCGGGGTGTACGGCCTCACGATGGCGGGGTTCCTCATGGTGAGCGGCCGAGCCGGGGACGTGTACGGCCACAAGCGGGTGTTCGTTCTCGGGATCGTGGTCTTCGCGGCGTCGTCCTTTACGGCGGGCTTCGCACCGTCCCTCCTCGTGCTGATCGCCTCGAGAGCCGTCCAAGGAATCGCGGCCGCGATGACGACGGCGACGGCGCTCGCGATCCTAGCGTCCACGTACCCGGAGGGACCGAGGCGGAACAGGGCCTTCGGGGTCCTCGTCGCCGTCCTATCGGCGGGGTTCGCGGCGGGATCTCTCGTCGGCGGGGCCCTGACGCAGGCGTTCGGATGGCGATCCGTCATGTTCGTGAACGTGCCCATCGGCGCCGTCGCGACGCTGCTCGCGGTGCGCTTCATCGCCGAGACTCCCAGCCGGGCCGCGGACATCCGCCTCGACATCCCCGGTGCCGCGACGATTACGACCGGGCTCATCCTGCTCGTCTACGCGCTCACGAACGCCGCGAATGAAGGGTTCCTGACCGCCGCGACCGTGCTACCCCTCGGGGTCTCCGCCGTCGCGCAGGCGGGGTTCCTCGCGATCGAGCGCCGGTCGTCGTCGCCCCTCATGCCGCTCTCGTTCGTCCGGCGCCGGACGATCCTCGAGGCGAACGTGCTCTCCGTCCTCATGACGGCGAGCGCGGGCGGCTTCCTCATGCTGACGTTCTTCCTACAAGGGTCGCTTCGATACTCCGCCCTCGAGACGGGACTCGCGTTCCTCCCGCCGGCCGCAATCTTCTTCGTCGTCGGCGGCTGGGGGGCTTCTCGCGTGGTCGATCGGGTCGGGATGAAGAGAGCCCTCATGATCTCCGCGGGGCTCGTGAGCCTGGGGTGCGCACTCCTCGTCCCGATCTCTGCCGACGTGGGCTACCTGAGCATCTTGCCCGGGACCGTCGTCTGGGCGCTCGGGGCAAGCATCGGGTTCCCGGCCCTCGCAATCGCGGGCCTCACGGGGACCAAGCCCGGAGAGGAGGGCCTCGCGTCCGGGCTCATCCAGACGTCCCAGCGCCTCGGCTTCCCATTGGGCCTTGCACTCCTCTTGAGCGTCGCGACCGCGTTCGATCCAGGTCTCGGAATCTCCGGGTTCCGGGTCGCGTTCCTCGCCGCGACCGCACTGGGCACAGCCGCCCTCGTCCTTGCGTTCGTGCTCGGGCGAGAGGCCGCGCCGGAAGGAGCCGGCGTCGGCCCGCGGGCGAGCGCGGAACCGACCGCAGAGGACTGAACGCGTGACACGCGGGCCGGTGCGGTCCGGCCGCGCGGGCTCGCGACTTGGGCGTATCCGGATCGATACGCCGGCTAGCTACGAGACAACCGAGAGCCGCAGGGGGGAATTGAACCCCCGACCTGCGCCTCTTCGGCCGCCTTTCCCGGCAGCTACCAAGGCGCCGCTCTACCCCTAAGCCACTGCGGCGGTGATGCGGCCAAACCCCGGGCCCGGCATAAACATTCCCGAGCGTCCGGCCGCCGCACTCGGCTTTTTACCCCACCGTGCGTTCCCCGAGCGCTCCCGAGAGGGTACGATGGCGACCAAGAGACCATCGGGCCGGACGAGACGGCCACGCACAGGCATCCTCAGGCGGCTCGAACAAGGCCCGGTCCTGGGGGACGGCGGCTACCTGATCGAGCTCGAGAAGCGCGGCTACGTCCAGGCGGGCCCCTTCACCCCGGAGGTCGTCCTCGAGCATCCGCAGGCGGTCCGCGAACTCCATCAGGAATTCCTTGACGCGGGTGCCGAGGTCCTCCAGTCCCTCACCTTCTACGCGTCGAAGGAGAAGCTTGGTACGACCGGCTACGCGGACAAGGTACGCGACCTGAACCGCGCCGCCGTCCGCCTCGCTCGCGACGTTGCGGGCGACAAGGCGCTCGTCGCGGGGAACATCAGCCTCACGTGGCTGTACGACCCCAAGGATCCGGCGTCGAAGACCCGTGTGCGTCGGGAGTTCGATGAGCAGCTCGAGGTCCAAGTCCGTGAGGGCATCGACTTCGTGATCGGGGAGACGTTCTCGTACCTCGGCGAGGCGGTCGTCGCGGCGGAGGCGGCAAAGGCCACGGGCCTTCCGACGATGGTCACGATGTGCTTCGAGCGGAATCCCGTGACGCCGGAGGGGAAGACGCCCGCGGACTGCGCGCGGGATCTCGTCGCGGCGGGTGCGGACATCGTCGGCGTGAACTGCCTCCGCGACCCGAG
>JBQTHW010000116.1:0-9048 GCA_052389495.1 Methanobacteriota archaeon
TCGAGGCGACGGGACTGCACCGCGTCGCGGAGCTCGTCGCCCAGCTGCGCGGCGAGGCGGGGCGATGCCAGGTCGACGGCGCCAGGGTGGGCGTCGCGCAGTCGTGGCGGTTCGTCCCGACAGCGACCGGTGCCGTCGCGGTCCTGGGGGTCGCGCGATGAGAAAGGTCGCGGTGATCGGCGCCGGCATGACGCTGTTCCGCCGTCGCCTCCGAGAGACCCCGAAGGAGTTGTGCTACGAGGCGGCACGCGGCGCCTTGGACTCTGCGGGCCTCGAGATCGGCGACGTCGACGCGGTCGTGAGCGGGTCCGCGCCCGACGCGTTCGACGGCGTCCACATGAAGGGCGAGTACTTCCTCGACGGCTGCGGGGGCGTCCGCAAGCCGTACATGCGCGTCTACACGGGCGGCGGCACGGGCGTGTTCAGCACGATCGCGGGCTGGTGGCACGTCGCCTCGGGGCTCGCGGACGTCGTCCTCGTCGTGAACGAGGAGAAGATGTCGTCGTGCCAGCCGCACCCGCAGAGCGTGTTCGCGCACATCTGGGATCCGATCCTCGACCGGCCGCTCCGACCGAACCTGGTGTGGATCTTCGCGATGGAGATGAACCGCTACATGACGGTCCACGGCATCCCGAAGGAGGACATCGCCCGCGTCGCGGTGAAGAACAAGCGCAACGCGGTCGGGCACCCGTGCGCCCAGCTCGCGGACCCGCACATCACGGTGGACGACGTCCTGAAGAGCGAGGTCATGGCGTGGCCCGTGCAGCGCCTCGACATCAGCCCGCCGAGCGACGGCGCGGCGGCCGTCGTCCTCGCGTCGGAGGACGTGATCCGGAGGCGACGGATACGGGACCGTGCGTGGATCTCCGGGGTGGGTTGGTGCATAGACTCGACGATGTGGACGGACCGCGACCTCGTATTCCCGGAGTACGTCGCGCGGGCCGCGAAGATGGCGTACAAGATGGCGAAGGTGGACCGGCCCCGGAGGCAGATCGACTTCGCGGAGCCGTACGACCCGTTCGACTACAAGGAACTGCACCACCTCGAAGGCCTCCTCCTCGCGGACCGGGGCGGCGCGGCGAGGCTCACCCGCGAGGGCGTGACGGAGCGCGACGGGGACCTGCCCGTGTGCCCGTCCGGCGGCCTCATGGGGGTGGGGAACCCCATCGCGGCCACGCTGGGCATCAAGGTGGGCGAGCTGTTCTGGCAGCTCACGGGCCAGGCCGGCAAGCGCCAGATCCCCCACGAGGTCCGGACGGGCGTGACGCAGGCGTGGGGCGACCTCATGCAGTACGGGTGCGTCGTGGTGATGCGCGCATGACGGCCCGGACGAAGGCGTGGCGCGGGACGGAGGTGAGCGCGGCCGACCTGTACGGGGGCAAGGTCACGCAGACCCGCTTCCGTCCGGACGCCCGCTACGCGTGGTCCGCGGGGGAGGCGATGAGCCGCTTCCTGGAGGAGCTCCAGAAGGGTCGCCTGATCGCGCGGACGTGCGCGGGATGCGCCCGCACCCTGTTCCCGCCGCGCATGTTCTGCGAGCTGTGCTTCCGGCCCACGGACGCCTGGGCGTACGTCCTCGACACGGGGACGATCGAGACGTTCAGCGTGTCGTACCTCGACACGGACGCGAAGCGCATCGCCGTGCCGATTCTCGTCGGCGTCGTGAGCCTTGACGGCGCGTCGCCGAGGATGGGGATGATGCACTACTTCGGCGAGATGACGAAGGACGACATCCGGATCGGGATGCGCGTGAAGGCGGTCTGGCGTCCGCCCGAAGAGCGCCGCGGCAGCGTCCTCGACATCGCGTACTTCCGCCCGCTCCGGGAGGGGGAGACGTGACGTTCCTGGACCGCACGACGGACCCCCGCCGCCTCCGTCACTGGGAAGGCCATCTCGAGGCAGACTACATCTACACGAGCGGGATCGCGGGGGAGCGGTTCTTCGTCGCCCTCCGGGACGAGGGTCGGATCCTCGCGGCGCGGTGCACCGCGTGCGGCCTTGCCTACCTCCCGCCGCGGATGTTCTGCGAACGATGTTTCGGCGAGCCGTCGGAGTGGGTGGACGTGCCTGCGACGGGCAAGGTCGCCGCGGTCACGGTCGCCCACGTCGACCGTCACGGGAACCCGCTCCCCGAGCCGCAGGCGTGGGCCCTCGTGACCTTCGCCGGCGTCCACGGGGGGCTCGTCCACCGGCTCCTCGTACCGCCAAGGTCGGCCCGGGCAGGCCTCGCGGTGCGCCCGCTTTTCCGGCCGAAGGCCTCCCGCACGGGTGCGATCACGGACCTCGAGGGATTCGAGGCCGCCTCCCGCGGCGCCGTGCGTGTCGCGGATTGAGAATGTTGGCGGAGCTTTCTTAAGCCCGGCGCGATAGTATCGGCCAAGAAAATAGCCCGCCGGAGGCCACGCCCCATGGTTGCGGATACGAAGACGTACAAGGTCAAGATCTGCCTCGTCGGCGAGGAGGGCGTGGGCAAGACGAGCCTGATCCACCGGTTCGTCTCGGGCGCGTTCGACGAGTCGTACATCCGGACGCTCGGGGCCGTCGTCTCGAAGAAGTCCGTGGCCCTCGGCACGTTCGAAGGCCGGCCCGTGCACGTCGACATGATGATCCTCGACATCATGGGCAAGCGGACGTTTCTGCAGCTGTTCAAGGACGCGTACTTCAACGGCGCGAAGGGGATCCTTGCCGTGTTCGACACGACGCGCAAGGCCTCCGTGAAGGACCTCACCGCCTGGATCGACGGCGTGCGCGACAGCGTCGGGCCCATTCCCGTGTACGTCCTCGGGAATAAGATCGACCTAAACGGCCGAAAGGAGACGAACGACGACGACGTGCGCACGGTCCTCGGCGCGTACGAGGCACCCGTCCTCTATACATCGGCGAAGACCGGCGTGAACGTCGAAGAGGCGTTCCAGGGCCTCGCGAAGACGATCGTCGAGAACGCCGTGAGCTGAGGCGACCGGCGGTCCGGTCGCGATTCGCACACCGAACCGCGAGCCCGTGCTCTCCTTCTCCGAACGGCACGAAGCCGGAGGACGTTCGAAGCGGTTTCCGGTAACGGGAGACGAAGGTATTTCGGGTCCCCGTCGGTCGGTCGCGGTCCTGCGATACGGAGACGGACCCATGACCCGACACGACCGTGCGCGAGACCTTGTCCGATGCCGGATCGCGACGACGGCCGTGATCGCCTCGATCCTGCTTTCGGGCGCTGTCCTCCTCGTCGGTGTCGTCCCGTCCGCGGACGCCCTGGACTCGGCGCCCGGCGCGATGGGCGATCCGGGGACCGGCTGGATGGCGGACGTCCTCGCGGCGGGAGGTGCGGGAGGCCAGCAGGACCCCTCCCTCGCGACGGGCCGAGGCGGCTGGCTCTACCTCGTGTACGAGGAGGACCTCGGCGGCGACCGGGACGTCCTCTTCCGCCTGTCCACGAACGGCGGCGCCACGTGGACGTCTCCCTACGCGATCGCGGCCACCGCGGCGAACGAGACGGACCCGTGGATCGTGACGGACCCTTACTCCGGCCGCATCTTCGTCACGTACGCGCGGGCCGACACGGAGATCATCGTCGCGTATTCCGACGAAGGGTTCGCATGGTCGACGGTCACGGCGTGGACATGCGGAGGTCGCTGCGAGCGGCCCCGCGTCGTAGCGGAGTACTGGAACGGGACGGACAACCGGCAGTACGTCGTGTTCGCCGGCGAGGTGGCCGCGAACGACTGGGATGTCTTCGTCACGCGCTCGACGGACCAGGGAGCCACGTGGGCGCTCGTCTACCAGAGTGGGTTCGGCGTCGTCGACGTGAGGTACCAGCCCACCGCCGCCGTGCAGCGGGGGACGGACGGCGTCGACCGCCTGATTTTCTTCTACCGGTACGGAGGGACCGTGGCGACCGCGACGAACGGATACATGGAGTGGTCCCAGGACCACGGGACGACGTGGCTGCCCCGCGCCTTCTGGGCGGTCAACGTCTACACGCCACCCTCCCTCGTAGCGGCACACAACGGCGAATCCGTGATGATCGTCTACAGCACGGCCTCCAACAACGTCGTGTGGGGGGTCGACCAGGACCCGAGGAACCTGAACTGGGGCACGAGCACCTCCTGGGACTGGTGGGTGGGCCGCGGCTACTCGCCCGTGCTCGGCGTGGACGGCGACGGGTCGACGGATCCCACGGTCGGAGGCGACTACCACATCACGTTCTTCGATATCTTCGGTCCCGCGGTCCTCTACTCGACCGCAGCCGTCACGATGACGTCCCAGGCGGGATGGAGCGCGTTGCGACGGATCAGCGACGCCGCGGCGAACGCCGTCGGCTCGCTCGCGGGCAAGTCCGTCACGACGCAGGCCCGCGCGGGGACCTGGTACCCGGGCGTCGCATGGGTCGACTCCCGCAACGCGAGCGCTCTTGACGAAGTGTACTACGTCACGGAGGGGTCGACCTGGTCGTTCGACACCGTGCCGTCCGGACTCGAGCTCACCGTGGACGGAGTCACTCGGACGACGCCGTTCTCCGTCGGTTTCCCCGTGTCGACGTCGCACACGGTCGAGGCTCCCTCGCCCCAGGCGCCCGTCTCCGGCGTGAGCTACGGATGGTGGAGCTGGTCCGACGGCGGCGGTCGGACCCACACGGTCAACGCGACGACGTCGGACGAGGCGATCAGCGCGACATTCGCGACGCAGTACGAACTCACGATCGTGTCATCGCCGCTCGGTCGCGACGTCGAGGTGGACGGCGTTCGCCAGGCGACGCCCGCGTCGTTCTGGCTCTTCCCCGGGACGTATTCCGTGACTGTTCCGTCCCCCCAGCTGGGCGCCCCGGGATGGCGATACCTCTTCGCGGACTGGTCCGACGGCGGCGCACAGACCCACGACGTCACGGTGTCCGCCCCGGCGTCCCTGACGGTGAACTTCACCTCACAAGTCCTCCTCGACCTCAACTCCGCGTACGGCGGCGTCACCGGCTTCGGCTGGTACGACGTCGGCGCGGTCGCCACGATCGGCGCGACGAGCCCCGTGTCCGGCGGAGCCGGCGTCCGCTACGCCTTCGACGGATGGACGGGCGACCTGACCTCGGCCGCGCCGTCGGCAATCGTCACGATGGACGCTCCGAAGACGGTCACCGCGACCTGGCGGACGGAATACGAACTCGTGATCGTCACGGACCATGGGAGCGTGACGGGCGCCGGGTGGTACGCGTCGGGCGAGGTTGCGACGGTGTCCGTCGCCGCGACGCAGGTCCTGGAGGGCGGGACGTCCTGGCGTTTCACCGGTTGGTCCGGGGACGCGACGGGGACCGCCGCCACGATCACGGTCACGATCGACGCTCCGAAGAGCCTCACCGCGGACTGGCAGGTCCAGACCGGGCTCGTCGGCGGCGGGATCGACGGCTTCCTCTTCCTGCTGCTCGGGCTCGTCCTCGCGGCGGTCGGGTTCTTCGCGTTCCTCTGGCTGCGACGCCGCAAGGGACCCGCCGCGAGCGCTCCCGTGATGCAGGCGGTTCCGGAGCCCGTGCCCGAGGCGGCCCCGCCGATCCCCGAGCCGCCCCCCGTACCGCCGCCCCAGGAGCCGCCCGATGATTTCGAGGACTGGCCCGTCATCCCTCCGTGAACGTCGGAGAGGGCGCGTCGATGCGTGCGCTCTCGACGTGTCCGGAGCCGGCCTTCCGCGAGCGGCGTGACGGCCGGCGTAACGGTCAAATAGGCACCGTCCCTTGGAACGGGCCGGACTCTCCATGGCCGAGGCGGGAGACACGAAGGCCCTGAAGGACCGTCTCAAGAGGTGGGAGTCGACGACCCTCAAGGACGCCCTCGCGGCCCACCCCGAGCGGCGCGAGCGGTTCCTCACGACGTCGAGCCGACCCGTCCGCCGGCTGTACACGCCCCTCGACCTCGCCGGAAAGGCGCCCGACGACCGTCTCGGCGAGCCGGGCGCGTTCCCCTTCACCCGGGGGATCCACCCGACGATGTACCGCGGGCGGCTCTGGACGATGCGGATGTTCGCCGGGTACGGGAGCGCGGAGGACACGAACCGCCGCTTCCACTACCTGATCGAGCACGGCGAGACGGGGCTCAGCGTCGCCTTCGACATGCCGACGCTGTACGGCTACGACACGGATGCGCGGGAGGCGCGGGGCGAGTTCGGCACGTGCGGCGTCGCGGTGTCGTCCCTCGAGGACATGCAGATGCTGTTCGACGGGATCGACGTCGGCTCGATCAGCACCTCGATGACGATCAACGCCCCCGCCTCCGTCGTGTGGTCCATGTACCTCGTGATGGCGGAGGCGAAGGGCGTCCCGTGGGGCACGCTGCGCGGCACGATCCAGAACGACATCCTGAAGGAGTACCAGGCCCAGAAGGAGTGGATCTACCCGCCCGAGCCGTCCATGCGACTCGTCGTCGACACGTTCGAGTTCGGCTCGAAGCACGTCCCGCAGTGGAACACGATCTCGATCTCCGGGTACCACATCCGCGAGGCCGGCGCGACGGCGGCGCAGGAGCTCGCGTTCACGCTCGCGAACGGCATGGAGTACGTCCGCTGGGGCGTCGACCGCGGGCTCCCGGTCGACGACTTCGCGCCCCGCCTCTCGTTCTTCTTCAACGCGCACAACGACCTCTTCGAGGAGGTCGCGAAGTACCGGGCCGCGCGGCGCATCTGGGCGCGGGAGATGCGGGACACGTTCGGCGCGCGGAACCCGCGGTCGTGGCTCCTTCGCTTCCACACGCAGACCGCCGGGGTGTCGCTCACCGCGCAGCAGCCCGAGGTGAACATCGTCCGCACGACGATCCAGGCGCTCGCGGCCGTCCTCGGCGGCACGCAGTCCCTCCACACGAACTCGTACGACGAGGCGTACCAGGTCCCGAACGAGAAGGCCGTGCGGATCGCCCTGAGGACGCAGCAGATCCTCGCCCACGAATCCGGGGTCGCGAACACGGTCGACCCGATGGGCGGCTCGTACTTCCTCGAGGCCCTCACGGACGAGCTCGAGGAGGAGGCGTACCGGACGTTCGACCGGATCCAGGCGCTCGGCGGCGTCATCCCGGCGGTCCGGAAGGGGTTCTTCCAGCAGGAGATCGCGAACTCCGCGTACCGCTACCAGCGGGAGGTCGAGGACCGCGAGCGCACGATTGTCGGCGTGAACGACTACGTCGTCGACGAGGCGCCGGAGGTCGAGCCGCTCCGCGTGTCGGAGGCGTCCCTCCGGGCGCAGCTCGAGCGCCTCCGTCGGATCCGCAGGACACGGGACGCGCGGAAGCACGCGCGCGCCCTCGACCGGCTGCGGACGGCGTGCGAAGGGGACGAGAACACGGTGCCGTTCCTCCTCGACGCGGTCCGCGCGCGGGCGACCCTCGGCGAGCTGTGCGACGTGATGCGCGAGGTGTTCGGCGTCTGGGAGGAGCCGCTCCTCTACTGAGGTCGTCCCGATGCCGAAGAAGATCCGCGTACTGATCGCGAAACCGGGCCTGGATGGCCACGACCGAGGCGCGAAGGTCATCGCCCGCGCGCTGCGCGACGCGGGGATGGAGGTCATCTACACCGGGTTGCGACAGACGCCCGAAGACATCGTCGAGGCGGCGATCCAGGAGGACGTCGACGCGATCGGCCTGTCGTGCCTCAGCGGCGCGCACATGACCTTGTTCCCCGAGGTCGTCAGGCTGCTCCGGAAGCGGAAGGCGGGCGACATCGTCGTGGCGGGGGGCGGGATCATTCCCGAGGACGACGTGCCGACGCTCAAGAAAGCGGGCATCCGCGAGGTGTTCGGCCCCGGGACGACGCTCGCGGACGTCGTCGCGTTCTTCCGGAAGGCCGGGAAGGGTGCGTGAGCCGTGGCCACTCGCTCCGGCGGGGCGTCCGTCCGCGGCTACGTGGACGCGGTCGTGCGGGGCGACAAGCGGGCGGCCGCGAAGCTCATCTCCCTGATCGAGGACGACGAGCCGGAGGCGGGGGAGGCCCTCACGCTCGTCCATCCGCACACGGGCCGCGCGCACCTCGTCGGCTTCACGGGGCCGCCCGGCGTGGGGAAGAGTTCCCTCATCAGCCGCCTCGTCCGCACGTTCCGGGCGCGCGGGAAGCGGGTCGGCGTCGTCGGCGTCGACCCGACGTCGCCCTTCACGGGCGGCGCGGTCCTCGGGGACCGGATCCGGATGGCGGAGACGGGTCTCGACCCCGGCGTCTTCATCCGGTCCATGGCGACGCGCGGCCACGCCGGCGGGCTTGCCCTCGCAACGTTCGACGCGGTCCGGGTGATCGAGGCGCTCGGCATGGACATCGTCTTCATCGAGACCGTCGGGGCGGGCCAGAGCGAGGTCGAGATCGCGACCCGGGCGCACACGACCGTCGTCGTCGAGATGCCGCTCACGGGGGACGTCGTGCAGACGATGAAGGCCGGCATCCTGGAGATCGGCGACGTGTACGTCGTGAACAAGGTCGACCTCGGCGACGCGGACGCGCTCGTCGGGAACCTGACGTTCCAGATCGAGGCGCGCGACGGCTGGACGCCGCCGATCGTGCGGACGTCCGCCCTGGAGGACCGTGGCGTGGCCGAGCTTGCGGACGCGATCGCGGGGCACCGTTCGCACATCGAGGCCACCGGTGCCCTGCGCCGCAAGGAGGTCGACCGCGCGCGGCGGGAGATCCTCGAGACCGCGCAGCGGCTCCTCGAGCATCGGGTTCGCGCCGCCGGCACGGGCAAGGGCGAGTTCGAGTCCCTCGCAAATCGGGTCGCAGACCGGACCCTGGATCCGCGGAAGGCGGCGACGGTCCTGCTCGAGCGCGGACGGCGGAAGGCGAGGCCGCGCACCCCGGCGAAGCGGCGCCGCTAGCCCTGCGGCTCCGAGAACTCCGCCCAGTGGTGGAGGTAGTTGACCGTCGCCTTCTCGAAGAGCCGCACGCTTTCGACGAGGAGGTACTCGTTCGGCGCGTGGATCGACCCGCCGTGGCCCGGGCCGCCGTAGAACTCCGGGAGCCGGAGGGGCGGATTGTTCGTGAAGAGCCAGCCGGGAGCCGTCCCGGGGTCCGTCGGCACGAAGATCGGCTCGAGATCCATGTCCC
>JBQTHW010000117.1:0-3027 GCA_052389495.1 Methanobacteriota archaeon
CCAACGCCTCGGAGACGAACATCGACGGGGTGCAGGGGGGCGGCGGGCCTTCCACCCGCGCGTTCTGCAGGGCCTCGCGGACGCTGCCTCGGTCCGCGCGGACCGCCTGGGCCGTCGCGGTCTCCGCCTCGCGGCGCGCCCAGAAGGGTCCGTTCGCGTGGGCGGCCTCGAACTCGACGGGCGCGCCATCGACCTCCTTGCGGAACTTCGCGTGGAGCGTCCAGTAGTCCTGGGCCACGAAGTTCTCGATCTCCCGCTCCCGATCGACGATGAGGGCGAGGGTCGGGCTCTGGACGCGGCCGACGGACAGGTAGTCCCTTCCGACGCGGTTCGACGCGAGGGACAGGAAGCGCGTGAGCACGGCGCCCCACGCGAGGTCGATCGACTGACGTGATTCGGCGGACCACGCGAGCGGGAAGTCGACGTCGGAGAGGTCGGCGAACGCCCGCTCGATGTCCCACTTCGTGAGCGCGCTGAATCGCGCGCGCCTCACCCGGACGTCCGGGTTCTCGGCCGTGATGATCCCGAGCGCCTCCGTGCCGATCAGCTCGCCCTCGCGGTCGTAGTCCGTCGCGACGACGACCTCGTCGGCTTGGGCGGCGAGCGTCTTGAGCGCCGCGGCGATCTTCCCCTCCGTCACGACCTTCGCCGGCTCCGCCCAGATCAGCTCCCGGAGGTCGACCTGGGCCCAGTCGTTGAGCGCCTCCGGGTAGTCGAGGTTGATGATGTGGCCCCGAAGGCCGACGACCCGGACCTTGTCGGCGTCTTGCGTGAAGTCGAACACCGTCGCGCCGTCGACGTTCGTCCGCTTCGCCTTGCCGTCGGACAGGATCGTCGCGATCCGGACGGCGGCGTTGAACTTCTCCGTCACGATGAGGCGGCGCACGGGGTGTCTCGCACACGAGGGGGTCTATTTAACGATTTGCGGGAGGGCCTCGACGCGTGATCCGATCTCACTCATTGCGCGCGTGCGCGCGCGCACGCGATTCGCGCCCTCGCTACGTCGACGCGAGGAGCTTCGCCACATCGGCCGGGTAGTCCGCGACGCGCACGCCGGCGGCCTCGAACGCTCGCAGCTTCGACGCCGCGGTGCCGCGGCCCTCTTGGATGATCGCGCCCGCGTGCCCCATCCGCTTGCCCGGGGGCGCCGTGCGGCCCGCGACGTACGCCACGACGGGCTTCGTCACGCGCTCCTCGATGAAGGCGGCGGCCTCCTCCTCCGCGGTCCCGCCGATCTCCCCCACGACGACGATCCGCTTCGTCGCGCGGTCCTTCTGGAACAGCGCGAGTGCCTCGACCATGTCCGTGCCGTTCACCGGATCGCCTCCGATCCCGACGCATGTCGACTCGCCCATCCCGGCGTTCGTGATCTCGTTCACGATCTCGTACGTCAGCGTGCCGCTCCGCGAGACCACGCCGACGTCGCCGGGGCGGAAGATGTGGTTCGGCAGGATCCCCGCCTTTGCCTCGCCCGGCGTCACGATGCCGGGACAGTTGGGGCCGATCACGACGCAGCCCTTGCTCCGGGCGTACGGGACGATATCGAGGGCGTCGTGGAACGGGATGCGTTCCGTGATGATCACGAGCAGCCTGACGCCCGCCTGGATCGCCTCGATCGCCGCGTCCTTCGCGAACGGCGCGGGAACGAACACGATCGACGCGTTCGCCTTCCTGCGCGCGACGGCCTCCCGGCACGAATCGTACACGGGCACCCCTTCGACCGTCGTACCCCCCTTGCCCGGGGTCACGCCCGCGACGACCTTCGTGCCGAAGTCCCGCATCGCGCGCGTGTGGAACGTGCCCTGGTGGCCCGTGATGCCCTGCACGAGGAGCCTCGCGCGTCGCGTCAGCAGGACCGCCACGTCACGCGCCTCCCGCGCGAACCGCCACGGCGAGCTTCGCCGCCTCCTCGATCGTCTCCGCGGCGTGGATCCCGATCTCGCGCAGGATCTCCTTCGCGCGATCCTCGTTGACGCCCTTGATCCGCGCCACGACGGGGACGTGCGCGCCGAGGGACTCGAAGGCTTCCTTGACGCCCTGCGCGACGGTGTCCGCCTTCGTGATGCCGCCGAAGATGTTCATCAGGATGACGGAAGGGCGAGCCTTGATCAGGATCTCGAACGCCTGCCGAACGCTCTCCGGGTCGTCCGTGCCGCCGAGGTCGAGGAACGTGCCCCCGCGGCCGCCGACGAGGTTCAGGATGTCGAGCGTCGCCATCGTCAGGCCCGCGCCATTCGCGATCACGCCGACGTCTCCCTCGAGCTGGATGAACGTGATCCCCTTGTCGTGGGCCTCCTCCTCCAGGGGCGTGCGGTCCTGGTCCATCGCCGCGTACTCCGGATGCCGGTACTCCGCGTTGTCGTCCACGACGAGCTTCGCGTCCCCCGCGACGACCCGCCCCTCGCGCGTGACGGCGAGCGGGTTGATCTCGACGAGTTCCGCGTCCTCCCGCCGGAACAGCTCGTAGGCCCGGCGCGCGATGTCCATGACCTCGCGTCCGACGGGCTCCGAGAGGCCGAGCTTCGCGCGCAGCGCGCGCAGCACGTACGGCTGGAGGCCGAGCATCGCCGGGACGTGCTCCATGAAGATCCGCTCGCGGGGGACGGACTCGATGTCGACGCCGCCCATCGCGCTCGCCATGAGGAGCGGCTCTCGGGCGGAGCGGTCGATCGTCAGGCTCAGGTACAGCTCTCGGTCGATGTCGATCCGTTCCGCGACAAGCACCTCCCGGACCCGGTGGCCGCGGATGTCCATCCCGAGAATGTCCGACGCCACCCGGCGTGCCTCCTCGAGCGTGTCCGCGGGACGGATGCCGCCCGCCTTGCCGCGCCCGCCGGTGAGGACCTGGGCCTTGACCATGCACGGCAGCGGCGGGTCCACGATCCCTTCGGGCGACGCCGCGACGACACCGCGCGGGGTCGGGATGCCATACCGCGCGAAGACCTCCTTCGCTCGGTACTCGAGGAACTTCACGGGGGACCGCGGAGGCGAAAGGTCCGGGCTGTTTAAGCCTTACCGCGCGGCGGC
>JBQTHW010000118.1:0-7811 GCA_052389495.1 Methanobacteriota archaeon
GCAGCCTCGGCTTCGCCGCGACGAACGCCCTCACGAAGGCGGATGTCCGCGCAACGGTCGGGGACGCGATCAAGGGCGCGAGGGCGTCCTCGCGCCGGACGCCAATCACGTTCGCGACGGAGGACGCCGTCGAGATGGATTGGTCCGTCCCCGAGCGCCGGCGTCTCGCCGACGTCGCCGTGGACGAGAAGATCCGTGAGGTCGGGGAGATGGACAGGGAGGTCATGGCACTCGGGTACAAGGTGCCCGCCCGGTACTTCCAGATGTCGAACAACCGCATCGAGAAGTACTTCGCGAACTCCGAAGGCTCCCGGATCCGGTCGTACAGCCCGCGGCTTCGGCTCTTCTACTTCCTGACCGTCGCCCACGACGGGGACGCCGAGCAGACGTACCGGAACTACGGATGGTCCGGAGGCTGGGACGGCGTCCGGACCCTCGACTGGAAGGAGAAGGTCCTCGAGGAGGCGCGGTCGATGCAGCGCTCGCTCGTCGAGGGGAAGAAGACACCCGAGGGCAAGATGGACCTCGTCGTCGGGCCGCAGGTGTCCGGGATCGCCTCCCACGAGTCGTGCGGTCACCCGACGGAGGCGGACCGCGTCCTCGGGCGGGAGGCGAGCCAGGCGGGCAAGTCGTTCCTCGCTCCCGATGCGATCGGCACGCGCGTCGGGTCCCGGGTCGTGAACGTCGTCGACGATCCGACCGTCGAGCATGCGATTGCGTACTACGCGACGGACGATGAGGGCGTCCGCGCGAGGCGACGCTATCTGTACAAGGAGGGCGTCGTCCACGAGTTCCTGCAGAACCGGGAGACCGCCGCGGCCCTCGGGACGCGGAGCAACGGCGCCGCCCGTGCGGTGAACTACAACGTCGAGGCGATCGTCCGGATGGCGAACACGTTCGTCGAGCCGGGGGACCACACGGTCGAGGAACTCCTCGAGGACGTCCGGCACGGTGTGTACATGAAGTCTTTCATGGAATGGAACATCGACGATAAGCGCTACAACGCGAAGTATGCGGGGCGCGAGGCGTACCTCGTCGAGGACGGAGAGGTGCGACATCCCGTCCGGAACACGGTCATCGAGCTCACGACGCCGGCGTTCTGGTCCGCCGTGGACGCCGTCGGCAAGGATCTCGACTTCGAGGCCGGCTTCTGCGGCAAGTCGGATCCGGGGCAGGCGCTCGACGCAAGCCTCGGCGGCCCGTCGATGCGCCTCCGCAACGTGACCTTGAGGTGAGTCGATGGAGGACCTCGCATCCCGGATCGTCGCGAGGGCGACGAAGCTCGGCTGCCAGGACGCGATCTCCGACGTCGTCACGAACCGCTCGTACCAGATCCGCTTCGCGCGGAACGAGCCCGTCATCAGCAACCGATGGCGCGAGACGACGGCCTGGGTCTTCCTCGTCCACAAGAAGCGCGTCCTGCTGAGCGACATCAAAGACCTCACGAAGGCGGACGACGCGGTCGACCGGCTCGTGAAGATCGCCCAGGCGTCCCAGGAGAACCCGGAGTACGCAGGCATCGCCGCAGGGCCGTTCCGGTACGCGCGGACCCGCCCGGACCCGAAGATCCTCGCGCTCGACGACGGCGGCGACCACGTCGACGCCGCCGTCCACGGGGCACTCGAGGAAGGTGCGAAGGAGTGCGCCGGCTCGTTCTGGCGGTACGACGAGACGCACCGCCTCGCGAGTTCGAACGGCGTCGAGGCGGACGACCACCGCGCGAGCCTCTACCTGTCAATCCGCGCCCTCGTGTCCCTCGAGTCGAGCGGCCATGGGATCGCCTGCGCGACGCGACTGTCCCAGTTCGACCCCGCCAAGGCGGGCCACAAGGCCGGCCGGATCGCGGCCCTCGCGAAGCGCCCGAAGGGAGGCACGCCGGGCCGGTACACGATCGTCTTTGACCCGCTGATCTTCGGCTCTGTGGCGGACCAGGTCGGCAGCCGTCTCGGCGCGTGGACGGTCCTCGCGGGCCTCTCGCCCTTCGGGAAGAAGGTCGGGAAGCGCGTCGCGTCGGAGGCGTTCACCCTCTACGACGACGGCTCGGGGGACTCCCTCGCGCGCAAGCGGTTTGACGCGGAGGGGGTGCCGACGAAACGCAACACCCTGATCCAGAAAGGGGTGCTGAAGACGTACCTGCACAACACGTCGACCGCGAAGCGGTTCAAGACCCGGACGACGGGCAACGCGGGACTCGTGGCCCCGGAGCCGCACGCGCTCTACGTGAAGCCGGGTGACTGGTCCCGCGACGAGATCTTCTCGGAAGTCAAGGACGGCCTGTGGCTCACGAACACGTGGTACACCCGCTACCAGTCGTACGTCACGGGCGATTTCAGCACGATCCCGAGGGACGGGATCTTCCGCATCCGCAAGGGCGAGGTCGCGGGCGCCTGGAAGGACATCCGCGTGACGGACAACATCCTCCGTCTCCTGAAGAACGTCGTCGCCCTGAGCGACCGCACGGAGCAGATGATGTGGTGGGGGGAGGTCAGCGTGCCGAACTTCGTCCCGTACGCGCTGATCAAGGACGTCGGGGTCACGAAGTCGGCCGAATAGGCGTCAGGCGCCCTTCGCCTCGATCAGGACCGCGTTCACGACGCCGTGCTGACCGGGCTTCGATGTGACCTTCGCGAGGCCGAGTTCCGTCTCGATCGTCGCACCTCGCGTGAGGATGTTCCGCGTGACGAAGTGCGGATTCGACGGATTCGCCTTGACGGTGAGGATTTTCACGCGCTTCGTCGCGGACGTCCTCGTGTCGAGGACGTTCGCGAACTCCGCGCCGAGGACACGCACCTTGCGGTTCGCCCCCTTCGTACGGTACAGCTTGAGGCGCTGGGACCCAAGGAAGGCGTACTGCTGCTCCCGGCCGATCTCATGCTTCCGCTTCTTGCGGAAGGGCCGGTACCGACCTCCCGTCGACTTGCGCTTCGATCGGCCTTGCCAGAGGGCCATCTTCGACCTCGAGAGGCGGTCCTAAGAGGAGGGCTCTATTTGACGCTTGCGCCCGCGGGGCAGGCTCACAGGAACCCCGAGGTCAGGCTGCCGTACACGGCGACGTGGGCGACGAAGAAGCCGGTGATCGCGCCACCGTTCAAGAGCGGCAACCCGGCCTGGGGGTTTCCGCTGAGCACGAACCGCATGAGGATCGCGAAGCCGACGACGGTCCCGACGAGGGTCGCGAGGGCGACCGTCACGCCGGCCGGAGCGGGCAGGAAGTTGAACGCGGAGACGCTCAGGACCCCCGGGATGATCAGGTCCCCGAGGCCGATGAACATCGCCTCGCGCTCCTCGCCCCGCGCGATCTCGTCCTTGAGGGACTTCTGCTTCCGGAAGGAGTAGTCCGCCCGCTTCGGGATCACGAGGAGGATGGGGAGCCTCTGGCTCGTGAGCTCGTCCGCGAGCGTGACCATGTGCCTCGTGCGGTACACGGCCCAGGCGTCGTACGCCGCGAGACCGACCAGGAGCAGGAGCGCCGGCACGATCCCGAACGAGATCCCCATGATCGCGGTGACGCCCGCGGCGACGATGAGCCCGATCGCGTCGACGACGTACCACTCCGGATGCTTCACGAGCAGGGTCGTCAGTCCGGCCGCGACGACGAACGAAAGGAGGAGCGAAACGTTCCCGCCGAGCTCCGTGTTGAAGACGTCCTCGCGCAGGAGGACGAGGGAGACGTAGATCGGCACGAAGAGGATGAACGCGAGGGTCAGGAGCACGGATCCGAGGATCACGTACTTCGCGAAGTTCCGCCGCCGGAGCTTGACGAGGGCGAGAATCACGCCCGTGAAAATCAGGATCATCACGATGTAGACGAGGGCGTTCGTCGGGTCCTGCGGCTCCGGGAACGCTTGCAGCCGGAGTGCGGAGAAGATGCCCGAAAGGAGGATCGCCGCGACTTGGGAGCCAACGAGCGTCGCGCCCATCGCGACGATCGCGCCGTGCTCCCGCTTCATGGGACGGCTACTCCCGCGACAGGCGTCCGAAGGCCACGGTACCCGCGATCTTCTCGATTAGCACCTTCACGATGGCACCCTTCGCGGTGCCGGGGACGTAGATCACGTACCGGTCGAGCTTCGCGATCCCGTCACCCTTCTTCCCGATGTCCTGGATCATGAGCTCGTAGACCTTCCCCTCGACGAGGGGAGCTTCCTCAACCTTCGCGGCCTTCTTCACGGCCTTCACGGGTCGGCGCGCCCCGCACGCATCGCACTCGAGCATCGCGACACGATCCTCCTTCACGAGCCGCGTGTCGGGCCGGCCGCACTCCTGGCACAGGACGTACAGCTCGACGTAGGACCGAACGCGATCCGCGACCTGCTGCCCCGTGACCTTCCCCTTGAACACGACGCGCCGAGCATCCTGTGCGCCCGCGGTGCCCAGCTCCCGCAGGAGGTACGTCAGGACCATGTTCGGGTCCCGCCGGATCGCCTCGACGATGTCCATGAAGTTCCGGAGGATCGTCGTCTTGCCCTCGACGACGATTTCCGCCTCGGGGATCTGGAAGCGTTCGCCGGAGCTCAGCGCCTCGGGCAGGGCCTGTTTCGCCCGGCCGAGGAGCGCGTTGTAGTCGAGTGCCATCGCTTCCTCAGCAACTGACTGCTCGATATAGACCTTTGCGGCTAGTTCCGCCCTGCGGCCGCTTGTACGAGGCCCAGATGGATCGGCGACGGGCGGAGCGGTCTCGACCGGAGCTCCGGATGGAACTGCGAGGCGACGAAGTACGGGTGGCCTTGCAGCTCGAGCACCTCCATGCGCCGGTCCCCGTCCGACCGGCCGACGTACCGGAGGCCGGCGTCCTCGAGCTTCGCGATGTACGCCGGATTGATCTCGTAACGATGCCGATGCCGCTCGTGGATCGCCGTCGCCCCGTACAGCGTCGCCACCTTCGACGTCGGGTCGAGCGTGATCTCGTGCGCCCCGAGGCGCATCGTGGCGCCCAGCCCCTTCACGGCACGCTGCTCCGGCAGCAGGTCGACGACGGGGTGCGGCGTCTTCGCGTCGAACTCGGAGCTGTTCGCTCCCTTCAGCCCGAGCGCGTCGCGGGCGAACCCGACCGTCGCGAGCTGGAAGCCGAGGCACACACCCTGGAACGGGACGCCGTTCTCTGCGGCGTACCTCGTCGCGGCGATCTTCCCCTCGATCCCGCGGTCGCCGAATCCGCCGGGCACGAGGATCCCGTCCGCGTCGGCGAGCGCCTTCGTGCCGTGCTTCTCCAGGTCGATCGACTCGACCCACTTCAGCTTTACGCGGACCCGCGCATGCGCGGACGCGTGGTGGAACGCCTCGATGTGGCTGATGTACGAGTCCTTGAGGTGGGTGTACTTGCCGACGAGGGCGATCGTGACCTCCCCCTCGGGATTCTTCAGGTTCTCGAGGAACGCCTTCCAGTCCGCCATGTCCCGGGCCTTCGCGTCGGCGTGGAGGCGGGCCATGATGTAGTCCGTGAGGCCCTGGCCGTCGAACAGGAGCGGGACGTCGTAGATCGTCGACGCGTCCGGCGCGCTCACGACGCCCTCCACGGGCACGTCGCAGAAGAACGCGATCTTCCGTTTGATGTCCGGCTCGAGGGACCGCTCCCCGCGCGCGACGATCACACTGGGCTGAATCCCCATCGCCCGGAGCTCACGGACGCTCTGCTGGGTCGGTTTCGTCTTCTGCTCGCCGACGGCCCCCATGATCGGGACGAGCGTCGTGTGGACGAACAGGACGTTGTCCCTCCCCTCCTCCTGGCCCAGCTGCCGGACCGCCTCGAGGAACGGCATGCCCTCGATGTCCCCGACGGTCCCGCCCACCTCGATCAGGACGACGTCGGCCTTTTCCCGTTCCCCGACGGACTTGATCATCCCTTTGATCTCGTCCGTCACGTGCGGGATGATCTGGACCGTCTTCCCCAGGAAGTCCCCGCGCCGCTCCTTCTCGATCACCTCGCGGTACACCTTTCCCGTGGTGATGTTGTGGTCCGCGGTCAGGTTCAGATCGAGGAACCGCTCGTAGTTCCCCAGGTCGAGGTCGACCTCCGCTCCGTCGTCGAGGACGAACACCTCGCCGTGCTGGTACGGGTTCATCGTGCCTGCGTCGACGTTCAGGTACGGATCGATCTTGATCGGGCACACGCTTAGGCCCTTGGACTTCAGGAGGACCCCGATCGACGAGGCCGAGATGCCTTTCCCGAGGCCCGACAGAACACCGCCCGTGACAACGACGTACTTCACGTCACATCACGGGATTGGTCCATCCGGCGCGTTCCAGATAAAGGTTGTGTCTCGAATGCGGCGAACTTGCGACGCGCGACCGAACGCGTCGTGGCTCCGCGAACACAACCATCCGCGCTCCGTCCCGCTCGACGGAGCGTTCACCTCGTGAGCGAAAAGGCTTATTGCCGAGAGCCGGCGTAGGCATGTCGGATCCCCATGTCCGACGTACCCGGACTCCAGCCCGGCGCGAGGGCGCCCGACTTCGCACTGCCCGGCACGGACGGCCGGACGCACCGGCTGTCGTCCTTCAAGGACAAGCCGATCCTCGTCGTGTTCTTCACGTGCAACCACTGCCCGTACGTGCAGGCGTGGGAGTCGAGGTTCATCGACGTCCAGCGGGACTACGCGGCGAAGGGCGTCCAGCTCGTCGGAATCAACTCGAACGACGAGACGAAGTACACCGAGGACGACTTCGCGCACATGGTGTCCCGTGCGAAGGCGAAGGGCTACAACTTCCCGTATCTGCGCGACGAGAGCCAGGAGGTCGCGGAGGCGTACGGCCCCGTCGCCACGCCGGACTTCTTTGTCCTCGACGCGCAGCGCGTGGTCCGGTACCGCGGACGCCTCGACGACAACCACAAGGATCCCGCGGCGGTGACCCGGCGCGACCTGCGGGCGGCCCTCGACGACCTCCTTGGAGGCTCGGGCGTCCGCACGCCGCTCACGCCGCCGTACGGCTGCTCGATTAAGTGGAAGCCCAGCCACTTCGCCTAGCCGCGCCGAGGCGCGCGCGTCCGTGTCATCGGCGCCGGCTCCCGCGGCGGGGCGTCGCGCGTCGCGCACCACCTTGCAGCGTACGCAGGCGCCATCCGAGAAACGAGAAGACGGCGGCAAGGTTCCCGGACTTCCGGTACGTCCGCGCGATCCGCGCGGCCTCCTTCGTGTCGCCCTTCAGCTCGCGGACGAACTTCTCGATCGTCGGGAGGGCCCGTGTGACCTCGTCGACGACCGGGACGCTCGCCCTCCGGGACGTTCGCGAGAGCGGGTTCAGGTCGACGCTGATGACGACCTTCCCCATCCGCACGAGCGCCTCCGCACGGTCCCCGTCCTCGAGAGGCACGAGCACGACGTCCGCGCCGTAGATCCCCTCCCTGTGGCATCGTGCACGGTCGGATGCGAGCCCGGGAATCCGGGCGTCCGATCCCGGCCCGAGAATCCGGTCCCCGCCGGCCGCCTCGAGGAGGCGGACGAGCCTCCGGAGCCTGGCCTCCGAGCGGTGGAACAGGTTCACCTCGATTCGCGCAGGGATCGCCTTCGCGAGACGCACGACCTGCCTCGCCGCGAGCGCGGCCACGTTGCCGTTCACGGAAATCACGGGGCGCTTCGCAAGCACCAGGTGGGCCCCCGCGGCCTTCTCCGCGACGAGCGCGGGCGCGCTCGTTTCCTCCCCGAACAGGTAGTCCCACGCTTCCCCGCGCCCATGCGCGATGAGGCCTTCCGGGACGACGACGCCACGCTTCCAGGCGGCGACGAGCTTCTCGCGGGTGACGAGGGACGTGTACCGCGGATGGGAACGGGGGATCCTCATAGCATCGACGTGATCGCCGTGACGAATTTTTC
>JBQTHW010000119.1:0-5535 GCA_052389495.1 Methanobacteriota archaeon
GACTCGAGGTTCACCTGATGTACGGTGGATACTACTCTCTGTGCCTCGGAGCTGTGGGGGTCGCCCGAGTTACATCCGGATTGGGATACGGTGAATCCAAGGTGGTCACATCCAAGCCAACCGGCGGGGGATTTCCCCCGAGGTACTACCTTGACGCTCTGAAGCTACAGACTGGGGTGACGGACGCTAGGGCGTTTCTCTCGGATCAGCCACTACTGCTATGCGATTGCCCTGTTTGCACCAAAGCACGCCAGGCGGCCGGAGTCAAGGCGGGTAAAAAGCCGACGACAAACCAAATCGAGGAGTTCTTCAACCATATGGACGACGACGCTCTAAGGGGGCATTTCCTTCAGAGCCGATACCGCGAGGTCCAGAAAATAGGGAAATCCAACCTGTCTCAACTCGCGGACCAGCTGAACAGGTTGTATGAATCCGCCGCTAGTTTGAGAGTGAGCGACTACGGGTTGCCGTCAAAGCACCTGAAGACCTGGGGAGAGGCGCTCAAGCAATCCTGATTCCGAGCAACATCCGAGCGCAATGCCTCGGATCCTCGGCGACATCCGCTGGGACTGGCAGTAACAGGTCGGTGTTCTGGGTTCAAATCCCACCTGAGGTCGCTTCCACCAGATTGGCAGGCCGAGCCGCATGACTTCGGTAGCCCGCCATTCGGCCGGACGACCCATTCATTTATCCATCCGCGAGAATTTCCTGCTCGAGCGGAAGATCGTGGCGACCGGCGGACCCGATATCTTGCGGATCGCGCTCGCTCAACTTCGTTGTGCGGCGAGCCCCGGGGAAAACATCGCATCGGCGAAGCGTGCCGTTCGGGCGGCGGCTCGCCGCGGCGCGGACCTTTGCGTGCTGCCGGAGCTGTTCACGAACCGATACCTTGGTCAGTTCCACGACGCCCTTGGTAGAATCGCCGAGGTCCCCGACCACGCGGCACTCGTGGACGAATTCCGCGACCTTGCGAGAGACTCGACGATCGCCCTTGTCGTCCCGTTCGTGGAACGGGTGGACGATGGCACGTGCTACAATGCCGTCAGCCTGATCGACGACCACGGGAAAGTCCGTGCCCATTATCGAAAGACGCACATCCCCGATGAGGAGGGGTACCGCGAGGACCTCTACTTTCGGCCTGGCGACCTCGGCTACGCCGTCGCCCCTCTCGGCGGCGTACGGGTGGGCCTCGCGATCTGCTGGGACCAGTGGTTCCCGGAGGTTTCTCGGAGCTTGGCGCTGAGGGGCGCCCAGCTCCTCGTCTACCCAAGTGCGATCGGATCCGAAGTCGTCGCGCCGGACTACGATTCGCGGCCCGAATGGGAGCTCGTCATGCGCGCCCAGGCCGTGATGAACCGAGTCTACGTGACGGCCGTGAACCGCGTCGGACAGGAGGAGCGGATCCGCTTCTACGGGGGGAGCTTCCTGGCGGACCCCTGGGGCCACGTCGTCAGGCGGGCCTCGACGACCCGGCCCGAGACAATCCACGCAACCGTCGATCTGTCGCAGATCACTCGGGCGAACTCCTTCTTCGGATTCCTCCGTTCCCGCCGTCCTGACACGTACGGGTCCCTCACCGAGCCCACACCGGTCGAGTCGGACCTCAAGCGCGAGGCGCCGCGATGAAGAAGATCCGGACGCCGCGGGACGATGGCTTCGCCATGCCCGCCGAGTGGGAGCGCCATGACGCATGCTACATGGCGTGGCCTTGTAAGCCCGAGACCTGGTTCGGATACGAAAAGGAGGCGAAAGCCAGCTACGCGGAGGTCGCGAAGGCGATCGATCGGTTCGAGCACGTGATCATGTTGGTGCCGCCCCGCCAGGTTCACGAAGCTCGTGCCTCGCTCGGGCCCAGGATCGAACTCGTCCAGATCGAGCTCGACGACAGCTGGATCCGGGACAACGGGCCCATCTTCGTCAGGTCAGCGTCGGGCAGGCTCGCAGTCGTCCACTTCGCATTCAACGGCTGGGGGGAGCGCTACATGCCGTACGAAAAGGACGCGGCGGTGCCCGCCATCCTCGCGAACGAGCTTGGGTTGCCATGCTATCACGCCCCCATGGTCTTGGAGGGTGGTTCGATTTCCGTGGACGGAGAGGGGACGCTCCTCACGACGGAGTCGTGCCTTCTGAACCCGAACCGGAATCCCCGCCTGAGTCGGGAGGGCATCGAGAAGCTCCTAGTATCGTACTTGGGCGTCCGAAAGGTGCTGTGGCTCCGCCAAGGAATGGCCGCTTCCGTCGTGGACGGGCACATCGATGGGATTGTGGCCTTCGTCGCGCCGAGGACCGTCGTGGCCGCGATCGCGCGGGACCCGTCGGACCCGAACTACCCGATCTTGAAGGAAAATCGGGAACGGCTCGAGGGGATGACGGATGCGAAGGGACACTCCCTGGAGATCATGGAACTCCCCTTGCCGACGAGGCGTATGTTGGGCGACCACAGGGTTGCTACGACCTACGTGAACTTCTACCTCGCCAATGGCGGCGTCGTGGCCCCAATCTTCGGAGAACGTTCGGACGCCATCGCCCTCGCGGCCCTTCGGGACGCATTTCCCGACCGAGACGTCGTGGGGATTCGAGGGGAGTACATCGGCGTGGGGGGAGGGGTCATTCACTGCATCACCCAGCAGAGACCCGCCACGCGATGAGTCGTCAGGGCGGACGGCAAAGGGTCGGTGTCTTGCCTAGGCACGAGCGAGCCGTGCCCGAAACCGGGAGCCGAGCGCACGAGGGCTGTTCGGCCGTCCTTCGCACGGGCGATTTCCTCGACCAATCCTTTAAGTATCCATGAGGCAGCCTCCGAATGCCGCCGCAGGCGACGGAGATCACAATGTCGAGCGAACCGCCCGGGGCACCCCTCGTGGACGCCCTCAAGGCCTCTGCCTCCAAGCTGAAGGAAACGAAGTCCAACCTCGAAGCGCGCGCGAGGGAACTCGACGCGTTGAAGGCCCAGCTCGACGGCCAGCGCGAAGAGCTCGAGAAGCAGGCCGCGAAGCTCGAGGCCGATCGCGAGGGCCTCGCGGAGGCGCGGGCGGAGGCCCAGAACGCCCGCTCCGCCGTTGACAAGGACCTTGCCGCCGTCATGGACGGCCGCGAGAAGCTCGCGAGCGAGGACCGCAGGATCAGAGACGAGGCGAAGGCTCTCGATGCGCGTGCGGAGGCGGTCCGGGAGGACGAGGGCCGCGTGGAACGGCTCGGGAAGGCGTTCACCGATCGGATGCGAGAGTCCGAGGCCAGGCTTCAGGCCCTCGTGGAGCGCGAAGGGGATCTCGTCAAGATGCAGAACGACTGGCTGGCGGGCTTCGAGGCCGGCTCGAAGGCGCTCGTGACGATCATCGGGGAGATGCACGACCGGCAGAGGGAGTCCGTACAGCAAACCGCGTCCCTCGCGGAGCTTCAGAACGGCTTGAGGGATGAGCTGAACCGACTCGTCGCGGAGCGCGAGAAGCTCGAAGAGAAGGAGAAGAGCCTCCTCGAGGCGCAGAGCTACCTCACCTCGGCCCTCGAGACCGCGGACATTGCCCACCAGGACGGCCACGTGTCAGCTCCGGTGCCACCTCCGGTCCCAGCCCCGGTGCCGGACCAGGAAGCCTCGGAGCCGCCTGCGCCCCCTGAGACCCCGCCGGCCGTCGAGTACGAGGCGCCCGAGGAGACCGTCGCGAAGCCGAAGCCGACGAAGTCAGAAGCCCTGAACCGCCTGACGAAGGCCGTCGAGAGTTGGAAGCGCGCCCGCGATGCCGGATGGGATGTCGGCGACATGCGGAAGACCCTCATGCGGGCGAAAGAAATGCTTGAGGCGGGCGACTACGAGACCGCCCTCCGAGTCGCCAACGAGATGCTCCAAAAGCTCCAAGCGGCGCCCCTCGCGAGATGACCCGACCTTCGGTTCACCCCTGATTTGACAGATGATCTCCGAGGCTCTGTCGTCGGGATCCGCGAAGGCGGGCTCGAGCCACGACACCGCGTGCATGCCCAACCGGCTTGCCGCATGCGAACGTAGCCCGCAGGTGTCGTGCCAGCCATCCGGGCGCTGGACGCATCCTAAACCTCGACGCTTGGGGCCGGCTCACGTCCCGGCCCGTGTCCTCCCGCACGTCCTGATGGCCAAACGGTAATGGCCTCCAACGGTATCCAGCAGGCGAACACGGCCACGTGCCCGGTCGGAGACCGATGAAATCGAAGACCGCCTTGGACTGGCTGCTCGAGGACGATCAGCCTTCCGTTCGATACCTCGCGCTGAGGCACCTCCGCGGAAGCCCCGAGGACGATCCGGAGATCCGATCTGCGAGGGGAGCGATCCCGACGAGAGGGTGGGCCGCCGGCATCCTTGCGGACCAGAATGGCGGAGGGTGGTGGGTCGGCGAGGAGAGCTTGTACCGGCCGAAGTACCTCTCCTCGAACTGGATGCTCCTCATCCTGTCCGACCTCGGACTGACCCGGTCGAATCCCCGCATCGCGAAGGCGTGCGACCTGTGGATCGAGCGGTTCGCGCGCGAGGACGGAGGCTTTGCCATGGAGGGCATGAAACGGAGCCACCTGTGCATCGTCGGGAACACCGCACGGGCTCTCGTGAAGTTCGGGTACGCGGACGATCCGCGCGTGAGGAGCGCCTTCGAGTGGCTCGCGGAGAACCGCGACAAGAACGGAGGATGGAGCTGCTTCGGGAGCGGCCGGAACCTGGACTCCTGGGAGGGCATGAGCGCGTTCGCCGTCTACCCGAGGCAGAAGTGGACGGCGGCGATGGGGCGCGCGGTCGAGCTGGGCGCCGAGTTCTACCTGCAACGGGAGCTCCACAAGCAAGGCTCCCACTACGAGCCCTGGTACCGGTTCCACTATCCCGTCCACTACTACTACGACCTCCTCGTGGGGCTCGAATTCATGACCGCGCTCGGGTACGGCGACGATTCGCGGCTGCGGACCGCGATCTCGGTGCTGAAGGACCGGAGGCGAGCGGACGGACGATGGAACCTCGATGCGATCCATCCGGATCTCGAGGGGAAGACGGCGGAATGGTACGCGAAGCATCCCACGCGCAGCCCCACGCCGTTCGCCCTCGAGCGACCCGGCGAACCGAGCAAGATGATCACGCTCCGTGCGACGGTCGTCCTCGAGAGGCTGACCCGCGACGGCGGCGTGGGATGAGCCGACGCCCTGCCGGGGGTGTCGATCGTCGACCCTTCACGTCGATACCACGGGTGGGTCACACCTCGTCGTATCGAAAGCAGCCCGTGACGTGGTCGTTGACCAGCCCCACCGCTTGCATGAACGCGTAGCAGATCGTCGAACCGACGAATGCGAACCCCCGACGTCCCAGGTCCCGGCTCATCGCATCGGACTCCCGAGTCGTCGCAGGGATCTGTCGCAGGCGGGTCCAGCGGTTCTTCCGCGGGGTGCCGCCGACGAATCGCCAGACGTACGCATCGAAACGTCCGAACTCGCCTTGCACCCCGAGGAAGGCCCGCGCGTTCTGGATGGCGGCCGCGACCTTCCGCCGGTTACGAATGATGCCGGGGTCTTCGAGGAGTCTCCCGACTC
>JBQTHW010000120.1:0-16670 GCA_052389495.1 Methanobacteriota archaeon
GCGCGAGCTCGACTTCATCGCGCAGTACGCACGGTGGTATTGTCACGCATGCAAGGCGTACGCACCGCTCCGGACGATCAAGCACGCGTGCCCAACGTGCGGCACGACGCTCCGATGGATCGAGCGCTACGCGCGCTGGTGGTGCGACGCGGAGCAGCGGTACGCGCCCGCGGACCTGCCGGGTCCGGGCCGCGAGGCGCCCGCCACGTGGCCGCAGGTCGCCCCAGCCGTCCGTACGGCCGCCGTGGCGTCGGCGACCGACGTGCACCGGCACCGGAACCCTGCGTCGGGGATCGGCTTGGCGGCGCTCGGCCTCACGATGTGGGCGACGTACCAGATCTTCGTCGTCCTCCCGACCCTCCTGCCCGTGTCGCTCGGGGTCACGGTCCCTGCGGACGCCGCGTTCCTCCTCCAGTTCCTCGGAATCCTGTTCCTCGGGGTCGGTTTGCTCGCCGGGCTCGCGTCCGCGAAGGGCCGCCGCTGACGAACAAACCTTTTTCCCGGCCCGGGGCTTCGGCGCCGGGTCCATGCGCCTCCCGGAACTCGTAAAGGCGGAACGGCGGCCGAAGGATTTCGATCCCCGCGCGTACATCTCGACGTGGTCGGAGAAGGATCTCCTCCACGCCAAGGTCGTCGATGCGTGGGTGATCATCTTCCGGACGCGGGGCTGTTACTGGGCGCGCGCGAGCGGTTGTTCGATGTGCGGCTACGTGAACGACGTCGCCCAGGAGGTCTCGACGGACCAGCTGCTGCACCAGCTCGACAAGGTCCTCACGAGGCACGCGGGTCAACCCCTCGTCAAGGTGTACACGTCAGGGAACTTCTTCGACGACCACGAGGTCGCGCCGGACGCGCGGGAGCGGATCCTCGCCGAACTTGGCGACCGCTGCGACAAGGTGATCGTCGAGACCCTTGCTCACCTCCTGCGCCGCGACCAGCTCGAGCACGCCCTCGGCTTCGTCGATGAGCTCGAGGTCGCCCTCGGGCTCGAGTCGACGGACGAGCGCGTCCTGCGGCACAGCGTGAACAAGGTGTGGGGCCTCAAGGAGCACGCGCGCGCCGCGGACGTTGCGCACGGGCTCGGCGCGACCGTGAAGTCGTATCTCCTCGTGAAGCCCCCCTTCCTCACGGAGCGCGAGGCGATCGAGGACGCGGTCCGGTCGGGCCACGACGCGGACCCGTACAGCGACACGATCTCCTTCAACCCGGTCAACGTCCAGTCGCACACGGTCGTCGACCGGCTGTTCCGGAGGGGCGAGTACCGTCCCCCGTGGCTGTGGTCCATCGTCGAGGTCCTCGAGCGCACGCGGGACCTGAAGGCGCACGTGAAGTGCCACCCGACGGCCGGCGGCATGGCGCGCGGCGCGCACAACTGCGGTGCGTGCGACCGCCGGGTCGTCGACGCAATCGAGGAGTTCTCCCTCGGCCTTCGGAACGACTTCGACGACCTCGCGTGCGCATGCCGGGACCTCTGGCGTGCCTCCACCGACCTTCAGGAGTTCCTGCTCACGCCGGCGGACCCGCTGGCCCGGCTCGAGGCGTAGTCAAGGCGCAACCTTCTTACGGGCCACGGGAATCGACCCCGGGAGACGATGCGCGACTACGATCTGAAGCGCGGATTCGCGAAGGGGCTCGCCGAGGACGGCCTGCGCGGGATCGCGGAGGGCGTGTTCGGGTCCGCGACGGTCCAAGACGGAAAGGTCGTCGCATCGTTCGGCGCGCTCGAGCGGCTCGTCGCCTGGACGGACGGGAAGAGGCTCTACGTCGACACGACGATGAAGGCCGGCGTCCCGGACGCGATCGCCACGGACACGATCAAGGCGTACAACCGCTTCCTCGAGCAAGCAACGGGGCTGTCAGCGAAGGAGCGCGGGACGCGCGCGCGGCAGGAGGCGAAGGAAGGGCTCGGCTGAGCCGCGTCGGCGGATGGCCGTGCCGCAGCTCGCACCGAGCTTCTTCCCTGGCATTGACGTCAAGCGAGCGAAGTTGGCGATCGAGCACTCTCGCTCCCGCCCGGAAGAGAACGGAAAAGGGGACAGGGTGCCGTCGGCCTAGAAGCCGAACAGCGCGCCCAGGCCCGCAGCGGCCTCTTCCTCGGAGACCTTCTCCTCTTCCTTCTTCTCCTCCTTCTTCTTCTCGTCCTTCCTCTCGGCTGCGGGTGCGGCCGCCGGGGCCGCGGCGGGCATCGCGACAGCCGACTTGAGGGCCTCGTCGATGTTCACGCCTTCCAGCGCGGCGGTGAGGGCCTTCACGCGCGTGTCGTCGACCTTGACGCCCGCGGCGGTCAGGACCTTCTTCAGGTTGTCCTCGTTCACGGGCTTGCCGGCCGCGTGGAGGACCAGCGCCCCATAGACGTATTCCATGTGTGTTCACCTCCTGTTCCATCGATCAACCGAACAATGAACCGAGTCCCGCGGCGGCCTCCTCCTCGGAGGCGTCCTTCGCGCCGGGTTTGGGCTCCTCCTTCTTGCGGTCGTCCGTCGACCGGGGGGGCGAGGCGGCGCCGGTGAGCTGGCCACGCAGCTCGTCGTCCGCCGCGCCGGCGGCGCGGCGTGCGAGGGCGAGCATCTGTGCACGCGCCTTCGCCAGCAGGAAGGTCACGGAGTCCGTCGTCGGGAAACCGGACTCGATAGCGAGCGAGAGCGCCTTCGAGGCCGCGAGCGCCAGGAGGGGTCGCACGGTCGCCTTCGTCGGGTAAGCGACGAACAGCGCAAGGCCGAGCGACGCGCGCACCGCGTCCGCGATCTGTGCGCGCACCTTGACGTCGTCGAAGGCGAGGGCGTCGCGGCGATATACGGTGCCCTCCTCGTACGCGCCGCGCAGGTCGAGACCGACCGTCAGCGGGAAAATCTCGAGGCGCGCGAGCACTTGGGCGACGTCCCGCGGGATGCGGTCGCCCGCCTTCACCATGAGCTTGTCCTTCTTGATCACGACCTTTCCGCGCTCGATCGCCGCGGGGACGCCGGCCTTCTGGAGTTCGCCGACGACGGGGCCGGGTTTGAACGACGTCTCGCCCTCCCGGACCCAGAGGTCCTCCGGAGCCGCCTCGCCTCCGCGTGCGGGCGCCTTCGTCTTCGTGCCCTCGAGCTCCTTGAACAAACGGAACGGGTTCAGGTCCGCCGTCACGACGGCGGTCTGGCCCTCGATCGCCCGCGCGAGCTCGTCGAGGTGGGGCCGCTTCGAGGCGGCCTGCTGGAGTGCGAGCCGGAGCAGGTTGTTCTTCGAGACGGTGATCGTCGCGCGGCCCGCTAGGTTCCGTCGGATCGACTGGAACTGGGGCCCCGGGATCCCGTGGATGCTCGCGATCCCGACGACGCGGCTCTCCGTGAACCTCCGGACGAGGTCCTCGACGACCTCCTTCTTGTACGGAGCCACGTGCGCCATGTGCGTCCCTCAGAGGTACCTCACCGCGGGGCCCATCGTCGTCTTGACGTACGCGGAATAGATGTTGAACCGACCTCGCTCGAGCTTGCCGACGACGCGGCGCATGAGGAAGTCGAGGTTCTCTGCGAGGTCTTCGGGGGTCATGTCCCGTGTGCCGATCGCGGCGTGGAACGTCCGCCGGTCCTTGCTCCGCACGCGGACCGTGCTGCGCATCGCGTTGATGAGCGACGTCGGGTCCGCGGTGGGCGGTACGGGGCGCGGCATCTTGCCCCGTGGTCCGAGGACGACGCCGAGACGCTTGCCGATCGTCGGCATGAGGGGGGCCTCGGCGACGAAGAAGTCGAAGTCCTGGGCGAGCAGCCGCGCCTTCGCCTTGTTCCCGGCGTACTCCTCGATCTCCTGGGGCTGGATGACGAGGTCCGCGACGGACCTCGCCTTGAGGGCGAGCTCACCGGAGGCGAACACGCAAACCTTCACGGGCCGTCCGCGGCCCCTCGGAAGGGCCAGCTCCTCGTCGATCCGGTTCTTCGGGACGGACAGGTCGACGTCACGAAGGTTGATCGCCACCTCGACGGACTCGCGGAAGCCCCTCGGCTTGGCGGCCTCGAGGGCTTTCTTGACCGCGTCGACCGAACGCTTCTCCGCCAAGGGGATTGGCCTCCAGCAGTACCACCGGCCCCGAGGGCCTCCTGCAAGGGAACGCGACGAAAGAGAGGGGTCTACATAAGGATTGCGGGCTCGCGGCGCGTACCCGCGGGCGGACGACCGGAGAGCGATCCGATCCGGGCCGATTATCATCGAGCGAATGATAACCCGGAGAACCCTTTAGTAGCGTCGGCGCGTAGCGGGGGCGGATGCGGGACGACGAGGCGGCGCGTGCTCTCGAGACGCTCGGGCTCACGGGCAAGGAGGCGTCCGCGTACCTCGCGCTCCTCCGGACCGGCACGTCGACGGCGCACGTCGTGGCGGACCTCCTGAAGGTCCAGTACCCCGCCGTGTACCGGATCCTGCAGTCCCTCCAGGCGAAGGGCTGGATCGAGGTCTCCCGCGAGCGGCCGAACCGCTACCGAGCCCGCGCACCCCGGATCGTCTCGGAGGAGGCGCGCCAGAACCGTTCGGACGACCTCGTCGCCGCGGCGGAGGTCATCGGGAACCTGACGGAGACCTCCCCGCGCACGCGCGGCGCGGACAGCGATCTGTGGATCTACAAGGGCGCGGAGGGCGTCGGCCGGAAGCTGCGGGAGGTCGTCCTCGCGAGCCGCTCCCAGCTCCTGTGCGCCAGCCCGTTCCCCGTCGATGCCGAGATCCTGCGGCTCCTCCTCGACGCGCTCGGCCGCTCCCGCCGCCTCGTGCGCATCGTCCTGAACGAGGCGAACCGTGCGGACGTCGAGGCGCTCGGCGGCCTCCTCGGGCCGAACGTCCGCGTGCAGTTCCGGTTCCCGCGCCGCCCGCTCCCGAGGACGCGCCTCGCCCACACGTACGTGTTCCCGAACGACGAGGAGGTGTTCATCCTGAATACGTTCTACCGGGACGACGCCCTCGTTCGTGACAAGCTCCAGGGCCTGTGGATCGGCGACATGGACTTCGTGCGGATTCAGCTCGAGGCGATGCTCGAGGGCCTCGAGGGTGCGCCGAGGACCCGACGCCGACTTCCCGGGTCCGCGTAGGCCGTCATCCGACGAGCTGCTTGTCGAACTTCCCCGCACGGATGTCCTTCGAGAGCTCCTTCGCGGGCTTGCCGTCGACCGTGACGCCCATCGAGACGCACGTGCCGACGACCTCGAGGACGCGCGCCCGGAGGGTCCTTCCCTCCATCGCGTCCGCCTTCATCTTCGCGATCTTGACCGCCTGGGCGAGATTGAGGTTCCCGACCCGCGTCTTGCCCGCATCACCGGACCCCTTCTCGATGCCGAGCTCCTTCTGGATCAGCGCCGACGTCGGCGGCGTCCCCACCTCGATCGAGAACGCCTTCGTCCTCGGGTCGATGACGAGCGTGACGGGGACCTTCATGCCCTCGAACGACTTCGTCTTCTCGTTGATCGCCTTGATGATCTCGACGATATTCACGCCGAGCGGGCCAAGCGCAGGGCCGAGAGGCGGCCCGGGCGTCGCCTTGCCGCCGTCGACGAGGACCTCGAGCTTCTCAGGCATGGTTCGGTCTCGGTGGGACCGCCCACCGTGGAGTCCTGCATAAACGTTTCGTCCGTCGGCCCGAATCGGGGGAAACGTTATTCCGCACCACGACGATCCACGCCCATGGCCCCGTCGATACCGCCTCGTCTAGGGGCCGCCAGCGGGATTGCGGCGGTCGTCGCGTGGACCGCCCTCTATCTGACGTCGGTGGCCCTGGATCCGGGATACAGCGTCATCGAGAACTACCTGAGCGATCTGGGACATCCCACGGCGCCCGGCAACTGGGCCTTCAACGCGGCCGATCTGATCGCGGGGATCCTGTTCATCCCCTTCGCGCTCGCCGTCGGACAGGTTCTCCGCACCCGCCTAGGGTGGATCGGCAGCATGCTCATGGTCCTCGCGGGCCTCGCTCTCGTCTTGGTGGGCGTGTTCCCCGAGGAATCGCCGAACAACTTGCACGTCATCGTCTCCGCGGCGTTTTTCCTCCTCCTGACGGCAAGTGCGGCTGTCTTGGGCCGGCCGTTGCACGTGTCCCCGGCCTTCGGCCGCCTATCGGGCTACCTTGCCGCCGCGACCGTGGCGGGGAGCGTTGCGTTCCTCGTCTCCGGTGGTTCCAGGGTGCTCGAGCACGTCGCGGTGTACGCAGGCCTCGTCTGGGCCGCGTGGACGGCGGCGCGCCTCGGGACGGCCGCCGCGGCTCCGGGGCCTAGCGCTCCTGCTCCTTCTGCAGTACCCGGACGTGGTCCCCCCGTACCGTGACGGGGATCCGGACCATCGCCTCGAACAGCTCGACCGTGATCTCCTCCTTCGTCTCGTCGATCTTCATCACGCGGGCCTTCTCGCCCTTGAACGGTCCGGCGACGAGCTCGACGATGTCCCCCTCCATGATGCCGCTCACGATCGGCTTCGGGGTCAGGTACAGGTCGATGTCCGTGAACGCGATGCCCCGCGATTCGTCGCGCCCCTTCACGACGCCGCGCGCCCGGCGAATCCCTCGGACGATCTCCTCGAGCCGGTCGGGGTTCATCGATTCGACGAGGACGTAGCCGCGCAGGTTCGCGGGGACGAGCACCGCGAAGACCCCGAGGTCCTTCGCCTTCGCCCGCGCGTAGATCGAGTCCGCGACCGCGCGCTCGTGACCGATCGACGACTTGACGGCGATCACGGCCTGTCGGCCGGTGAAGCTGAGCGTCTTCGCGTCGAACGCGGTCGCGTCGCTCTTCGAGGTCACGTTCACGACGACGTTGAGCCGGTCGCCGTAGCGGGCGCCCTTCGGGCACGTGATCCCGAGGGTCATCTCCCGCTGGCCACCCGAGATGAGGACGAAGTCCTTCTCCGTGATCTTGCTGTACGTGACGTCCCAGACCTTCTCCTCCGCGCCCCCCACCTTGACGATCCATTCCGGGGGGTCGGGGATCTCGGAGCCGTACACGAGGTCGAACTTGACCTGGAGGGTGTCGTCCTCCGTGCCCGTGTTCGAGACGACGAGCTCGTACTCCTTCGTCTGGCCCGCGGTGAGGGTGATCTTCTCCTCCGGAAGCTCGAGCTTCACGCCGTAGTGGCCCGGCGCGGGTCGCTCGTCCGTCTTCGCCTCGGGCTTCGCCGCACGCTCCTTGTCCAGGTCGTCGAGGAATCCCATCGCCTCACCCGGGTCAAGGGCCGAAGAGGCGGCCGAAGAAATCCGGTCCGTACCGCATGAGATAGTAGATCGCGTAGCCGACCGCGCCGACCAGGAGGAGCCCGATCCCCGTGATCAGGACGACCTTGCTGTACTCGTCCGGCGTCGGCTTGCGGGCCATCTTGAGGACGCGGCCGTACTTCCCCTTTCCGAGGCGCTTCGCGCGCTCCTCGATCCGCCGCTGGACCTCCCAGCTCCGGTCGACGGTCTTCCCGAGGATCCCCGTCATCGCCACGCCTCAGCGCACGAAGTCGACGCCCGTCTCCCGCGTCCGGAGGTGTTCCCCCGGTCCGAGGATCTGCTTGGAGCGCACGCCCGTCAGGATGAGCATGACCCTCAGCTTGTGCTGGAGGGACGGGTCGACCGCCGCGCCCCAGATGATACGCGCGTTCGGACTTATGCGACTTTGCACGATCTCCGCGACCTGTTCCGCCTCCGCGACGGTCATGTCGTTCCCGCCCGTCACGTTCACGAGGGCGCCCGTCGCCGCGCTCACGTCGACGTCGATGAGGGGTGAGTTGATCGCCGCGTTGATCGCGTCCTCCGCACGGCTCTCGCTGTCGCTCTCCCCGAGGCCGATCATCGCGACCCCCCCGCCTTTCATGATCGTCTTGATGTCGTTGAAGTCGAGGTTCACGAGGCCGGGCTTCGTGATGACCTCCGTGATCCCCTTGATCGCGCGCATCAGGACGTCGTCCGCGACCTTGAACGCGGCGTTGAGCGCGAGGCGCGGGACGATCTCGAGGAGCTTGTCGTTCGGAATCACGACGACCGTGTCGGCGAAGGCGCGCAGCTTCTCGAGACCGTACTCCGCGTTCTCCGCGCGGATCGCACCCTCCGCCCGGAAGGGGAACGTGCACACGGCGATCGTCAAAGCACCGGCCTCCTTCGCGAGCTGCGCGACGACGGGCGCCCCGCCGGTGCCCGTGCCGCCGCCCAGGCCGCACGTGATGAACACCATGTCCGAACCGTGGACGATCTGGCGGACCTCCTCCGCCGCCTCGCGGGCGGCCTCCTCGCCGACCTGGGGCAAGGCGCCCGCACCGAGGCCGCGCGTCGCGCGCCGTCCGAGGAGGACCTTGTGCGGCGACCGAATCGTCAGGAGGTGCTGCGCGTCCGTGTTCGCCGCGTACAACTCGGCCCCGACGATGCCGGCCTCGACGAGCCGGTCGATCGTGTTCGAGCCGCCGCCGCCGTTGCCGATGATCTTGATGTTCGTCCGAAGGCTCGCGAGGATCCGCTCGAGCTCGGCGTCCTCCGTCTGGATGCCGAGCGACGCCGTGGGCGCCTCCGTCAGGCGAGGCTCCTCGGGCGCCCGGGAGATGACCTCCCTCACGATGGAATCCATGGTCCGGCCTCCGGCTGCCCGAGGGAAATCTCCAAGCACCCGCGAGGGGCACGTAACTTAGGGGCTTTAATAAAGGTTTCCCGTGGACACGCGCGCCGCGTCGTTCGTTCGCGTCCCGCGGGCGCGCGATCAGCGGATGACGTCCACGCCCACCCTCGCCCGCTCTTCCGACGGGTCGCGACGGCCGACGATCTGCTTCGACTTCACGCCCGTCGCGACGAGCATCACCCGGAGCGTGTGTTCCAGGGTCGGGTCGACCGTCGCACCCCAGATGATCCGCGCGGTCGGGCTGACCTTCTGCTGGACGACCTCCGCGACGCGCTCCGCCTCGCTGATCGTCATGTCGTTGCCGCCCGTGACGTTGATCAGGACACCGTGGGCCGAGGACACGTCGACCTCGAGAAGCGGCGACGCGACGGCCTCCTCGATTGCCTCATGGGCGCGGTTCTCGCCCATCGCCTGGCTCTCGCCGAGGCCGATCATCGCGACCCCGCCGCCCTTCATGATCGTCTTGACGTCGTTGAAGTCCAAGTTCACCAGGCCGGGCTTCGTGATGATCTCCGTCAGCCCCTTGATCGACCGCATGAGGACCTCGTCCGCGAATTTGAACGCCATGTTGATCGACATCCGGGGCACGAGGTCCAGGAGCTTGTCGTTCGGGATCGTGATGACCGTGTCCGCGGCGTCGCGGAGGCGATCGAGGCCCCATTCCGCGCTCTCCATCCGGAGCTTCCCCTCGCCCCGGAACGGCAGCGTGACGACGGCGATCGTGAGCGCGCCCATCTCCTTCGCGACCCGCGCGAGGTAGCCCGCGCCACCCGTGCCCGTGCCGCCGCCGAGGCCGCACGTCACGAAGATGATGTCGGAGCCGTGCATGATCTGCCGCAGTTCCTCCTCGGCCTCGCGGGCGGCCTCCTCACCGATCTGCGGGAGTGCGCCGGCGCCGAGCCCCTTCGTGATCCGGCGCCCCAGGAGGACCTTCTTCGGTGCGGCGATGTGGAGGAGGTGCTGCGCGTCCGTGTTGCACGCGTACAGCTCCGCGCCGACGATGCCCTCGTGGTAGATCCGGCTGATCGTGTTGCAACCGCCCCCGCCGATGCCGACGATCTTGATGTTCGTCCGCATCTTGCTGAGCATCTCCTCGAGCTCCGCGTCCACGCGGGTGTCCTCGAAGACGGGGACACTCCCTTCCCGGGCGAGCACTTCCTCTAGCATGCTGTTCATCGTGGCGTCTCCTGGAGAACCTGCGAGGCCATCCCATCCCGCAAGATGGCCGCGTATCCGACGCACGCTATTTAAAAGTTGTCCGACGAACGTCCGCCGGGTTGACAAACGGCCTCGGTCAAAACAGCGCCGTGGCGCACGCCTTCCGGACGCCCGAGACGGACGGCTCCGGAGCGGCGACCATCACGACCCAGTCCGTGACCTGCCGGGTCTGGAGTGCGCGACCGAGCGTGCTCACCTTCGAGAACGGCTTCGCCTCCCCGTCGTCGAGGATCGGGACGTCCGTCTTCGCGATGCGAGGCTCGCTCAGCAGCAATTCGGGCAGGGGGACGTCGACGATTACCTGCCCGGGGTCGAGCCCCGCGCGCCGCGCGATCCGGTCCTCGACGCGGCGCCGCTCGGACGCGTCCGTGAACGCCGCGAGCTTCGCCTTCGCCTCCTCCGGGACCTCCCCCGCGCCGAGAGCGAGGACGCGCTTGTACAGCTTCCGGTACTTCAGGCGGAGCGCGATCTCCCGTTGGAACGCGCCTTGCTGGAGCAGCCACGTGACCAGCTCGTGGTCGACCATCTTCTGGATGTCCGATATCGGCGCGTCGGACCGCTCGACCGCGCGGGCGATCATCTGCTCTGCGATCCGTACGGTCTTGTGGAAGTAGACGCTCGAATACATGAGGCCCCGAGCGACGAGCATGCCCTCGAGGGCGGGGAGCCCCTTCCGGTCGAGGGCGAGCTCTCCGCGGTGCACGCGAAGGGTCTGCACGATCCGTGCGAAGTCGATTATGCCGTGGGCTGCGCCCGTGTAGTGCGCATCCCGCATCAGGTAGTCGATCTGGTCCGCGTCCATGGGACTGTGGATGATCTGACCGAGGTATCGGCGGCCCCTTTCCTTCGTCCGCGGCGCGAACAGCGTGGCGGCGGGCTCCTCGGCGCCGCGGATCAGGGAGGCCACCGCGCCGGGCGACAGGCCGTGCCGCTCGAGCACCTCGTGGATCCGGGGGATGTCGCGGAACGCCTTGCGGTCCGACGGGGACACGTTGTCGTCCTCGCCCGTGATGATGCGCTGCGTCAGGTGCATGTGGTCCAGCGCGAGCTCGCGGCTCAGGACGTGCTCCAGCGTGTGGGAGAACGGCCCATGTCCGACGTCGTGGAGAAGCCCCGCGGCGACGACGAGCTTGCCCTCCTCGTCGGGGAGCCGAAGCGCGCGGGCCATCTCCCCGGCGACGTGGCTCGTCCCGAGGACGTGCTCGACGCGGGAGTGGTTCGCACCGGGGAACACGAGGTACGTCAGCCCGAGCTGGCGGATCGAGTTGAGCCGCTGGATCTCCAGGGTCTCGAGGAGGTCCTGGGTGAGCGGCTCGAGGCGGACGGTCCCGTGGACCGTGTCCGTAATCATCTTCAGATCGGCCATCCCGGCTGCGAGGGACCCGATTCCATAAATACGTTCCTGGAAAACGTTTCGCGCCGCGTCCCTCGAACGCGCACGCAGGACGGCGCAAAAGCTTCAATTACCTTCGACCGGATGGGCGACGTCGCGCCGGGGTGACAGAGCGGCTAATGTGACCGACTGCAGATCGGTTTCCAGGGGGTTCGACTCCCTCCCCCGGCACTGCGCGCGCATCTCGGCCTCCCACCACGCGATGTAGCGCCGCTCTCCCGCCGAACGTCTCGCGATGGCGTCCCGTGCGATCTCGGCCGCGGTCTTCGACCACGCCGGCCACGCGTCGCGGGCTCTGCGCGGGACCCTCACGTACCCGGGCGGAGCGCGGAACCGGTCGCCGGCCCGTGCGAGGGCGTACAGGTCGCACGCGCGCTCTCCCTGCGGGACGAGCCGCAAGGGCAGTTGGAGGAGATGCGTGAACTCGTGCGGGATCGTATACGTGAGGGTCGGGTTCGTCGGTCGCGCGGGACGCAGGCGGACCCTCGGGACGCGCGGGCCGTGGTCCGTGACGCCAAGGAACCACGAGGACGAGGGCAGCAGGTCGAGCTCGAAGTCGACGGCCGTAAGCTCCGGGAATCGTGGCAGGAAGGACTCCGCGAGGTCGACGATGGCGGGCCCGTTCCGGTATCGGAGGATGCGCGCGGTCGGACGCATCACGTCCGGGGCGACACGGACGCGTCGAGATAGCTCTTTCCTCCCTATCGACCGAGTCCGCAATCGAGCTTGGACGAGCGACGGACCGTCGCCTCCCGCCTCACGACGGACGGGGGGAGCGGCCCCGGACGAATGCACGGACGCCGAGGTAGGTGACCAGACCGCTCCAGAAGACGACGAGGATCACCGTGGGCCAGCCGCCGACTGCGGTCAGAATCACGATCATGAGGAGCCCGTAGTACAACACAAGGACGAGCCCCGTGCCGATGCGCTGGGCCCGGGTCAGGAACATCGCGTCGTTCAAGGGTCACGCCATCGGAAGAAACTTTCCTGCGGCTCCCGACACGTCCATATAGCGACCCTCCTATGCGTCGACGTCCGACCGCGGGAGGGCGTCCGTGCGGTACTACGAGTCCATCCTCGACACGATCGGGCGCACGCCCCTCGTGAAGCTCCCGAGGATCATGGCGGACGTGCCGTGCCTGGTCCTCGGCAAGCTCGAGATGTTCAACCCGGGCGGCAGCGTGAAGGACCGCATCGGGCAGAAGATGATTGAGGCCGCGGAGGCCTCCGGGCGGCTGAAGCGAGGCGGGACGATCATCGAGCCGACGAGCGGTAACACGGGCCTCGGGCTCGCGATGGTCGGCGCAATCAAGGGCTACCGGACGGTCTTCACGATGCCGGACAAGATGAGCCGCGAGAAGATCGACCTCCTGAAGGCGTTCGGCGCGCGCGTCGTCGTGACGCCGACCGCGGTCCCGCCCGACAGCCCGGAGTCGTACTACCGCGTCGCGGAGCGCATCCACAGGGAGACGCCGAACTCCGTGCTGCCGAACCAGTACGCGAACCAGACGAACCCGCAGGCGCATTACGAGACGACGGGCCCCGAGGTGTGGGACGACACGGACGGGCGGGTGACGCACTTCGTATGCGGTATGGGGACCGGCGGCACGATCAGCGGGGCGGGCAAGTTCCTCAAGGAGAGGAACCCGGACGTGCGGATCGTCGGGGTCGACCCGCTGGGGTCCGTCCTGAAGGACTATTTCTATACGAAGAAGATGATAAAAGCCCACACGTACAAGATCGAAGGGATCGGGGAGGACTTCCTCCCCGAGACGACGTGGTTCGACGTGATCGATGAGGTCGTCAAGGTGAGCGACAAGGAGGCCTTCCTCATGACGCGGCGTCTCGCGCGGGAGGAGGGGATCCTCGCAGGGAGTTCGAGCGGTGCCGCGGTCGTCGCGGCGCGCCGGATCGCGGAGGCGCTGTCGAAGGATGCCGTCCTCGTCGTCCTCCTGCCCGACACGGGCTCGCGGTACCTGTCGAAGGCGCACAGCGAGGAATGGCTCAAGGAGCAGGGGTTCATCGAGGAGCCCGTCGCGCCCCTCATGTCGATCCTCCGGACGAAGGAGAAGGGGCCCGTGCCCGGCGTGATCACGGTCGACATCGCGGCGAAGGTCCGCGAGGCGGTCGACATCATGCGCCAGTACGGCGTGTCGCAGCTCCCCGTCATGGACACGGGGATCATGGTCGGGAGCCTCCGAGAAGAGATCCTGATGAAGGCCCTCATGGAAAACCCGCGCATGTACGACGACTACGTCGCGAAGGTGATGGACAAGCCGTTCCCGCTCGTCGAGCCCGGGTCGGACCTCGAGCGGGTGATGAAACTCCTCCTGCGAGGCTCGCCCGCCGTCGTGGTCGGACAGGAGACGCAGCTCGAAGGCATCATCACCCGAATCGACGTGATCGAGTATCTCGCGGGGCGCGCATAGTCGCAAACCTTTTTCATCCGCGTACGCGTGCGTGCGCCGGCGATCCGATGCGTTTTGCGACGAAGGCGATCCACGCAGGGCAGGGACCGGAGCCGCGGACGGGCGCGGTCACCCCGCCGATCTACATGACGTCGACGTTCTCCCAGAAGGAGCAGGAGGCGTACGTGTACGGCCGCGGGGGCAACCCGACCCGGGAGGGGCTCGAAGCGAACCTCGCCGCGCTGGAGGGAGGCCGGCACGGTCTCGCGTTCTCGAGCGGGATGGGGGCGATCACGACGATCATGACGCTCCTGAAGTCGGGAGACCACGTCGTCGTGTCGGACGACTGCTACGGCGGCGTGTACCGGCTGTTCGCACGGATCATGAGCTCCTTCGGCGTCGAGGCGACGTTCCTCGACCTACGGGACCTCGTCGACGTGGAGGACGCGTTCCGGCCGAACACCCGCATGCTGTGGGCGGAGTCGCCGACGAACCCCCTCATGAAGATCGTGAACCTCCGCGAACTCGCGGTCACCGCGAAGGCCCACGAGGCGATCAGCGTGTGCGACAACACGTTCGCGTCGCCGGCGCTCCAGAACCCGCTCGCGATGGGGCTCGACCTCGTCGTCCACAGCACGACGAAGTACCTCGGAGGCCACGCGGACGTCCTCGGCGGCGCGATCGTCACGAACTCGGACGGGCTCCACGAGAGGCTCCGGTTCTCCCAGAACGCGCTGGGGGCGATCCCGAGCCCCTTCGACTGCTGGCTCGTCCTGCGGGGCGTCAAGACCCTCGCGCTACGGATGGAGCGGCACAGCGACAACGCGGCGACCGTCGCCCGGTTCCTCAAGGACCACCGGGCCGTCTCCCGCGTGTTCTATCCCGGCCTGCCGGACGACCCCGGACACGGGCTCGCGAAGAAGCAGATGTCGCGCTTCGGCGGCATGGTGAGCTTCGAACTTCGCGACGCGTCGAGGATCCGCGAGCGGTTCCGGACCTTCGACGTCATCACGCTCGGGGAGAGCCTCGGCGCCGTCGAGTCCCTCATCGAGCATCCTGCGACGATGACCCACCACCACGTCCCGAAGGATCAGCGGGAGAGGCAGGGCATCACGGACGGGCTCGTCCGCTTCTCCGTCGGCCTCGAGGACGCGGAGGACCTCGTCGAGGACCTGCGGCACGTGCTCGGGTAGCGATCACCGCGCGAGGCGCATCGGCGCGTGCGGCCGGTACAGCATCGGCACGAGATGGAACGTCAGGCCTGCAGCGATGAGGAGATACCCGACGAGCGCGGCGCCGGGCAGGATCCCGCGGCCCACGGACCACGCGACGACGAAGGACGACGCCTCCGGGTCCCGGAGGACGAGCGCCACGGACGCCGCGGCGACGGAAAACAGGATCGCCGCGCCGAGGTCCGCGATCCGACGGGACGTGCGGTCGAGGTAGAACGCGACGCGGCCAAACAGCACGCCGTGCAGGGCAAGGAGCGGGACGAACGTCCACGCGAGGTACGGGAACGCGGTCATGTAGAGGACGACGAGCCATGCGTCCGTCGAGCCGTACGATCGGTACTGGAGCGGCAGCAGGACGACGGCCGACAGGACGAGGACGAGGGTCAGCAGGAAGGCCCGCCATGCGAGGACCGGACTCGCCTCCCGTGGACGGCGCGCCCGCAGGTCGCGGAGCCCGACCCAGAGGCGCGGCCACGCGGCGACGTGCAGGAGGACGGCGATCCACGCGAGGAACAGGTCCAGGAACAGGATCCCAAGGTACGGCACCCACAGGACGACCCGGCCGATCGCGAAGGACGACCAGTAGACCACGCTACCCACGCCGAGTAGGAGGGCGCCGCGGTGCAGGTCGCGGGGCCACGAGGCGAAGTGAATTGACGTCCGCGCGAGGGGAAGGCCCGCCATGGGCCGCGCGACGACGAGGGAGACGCCCCTTAATCCTTTCCCGACGAAATCACGCGAACCGACGCGAGCGCGCGGACCACGGGTCCCGCTCGAACGCCGCCGTGATCGCGAGGAAGCCGACCGCCACGAGGACGAGGTCCCACGCGAGGCGCGGGCTCGTCAGGGCGCCGCGAGGGTCCGCGAGCGCGACGCCGCCGGAAGAGAGGGCCATCGCGACGACCGCGCCGGACCCCGCCGCGGCGACGACCGCCATGCGCTCCGACGCGAGCTCGCGTGCCGCGTACACGAGCCCCACGGACGACGCCGCGGACAGCGGCCCCCAGAAGAACGGGTGCGCGGGAAGGAGGATCGGCGAGGATGCCAGGACGACGACGAGCCACCCGCCGGTCGCGAGGCCCGCGAGGGGCAGCACGACGATCGCCGATCCGGACAGGATCCGCCTCGACGACGACGCGGCCTCGCTCAGCGGGAAGGCGCGGCGCACACCCGCGGCGGCCTGGGCCGCCGCCGCGAGGCCGAGGACCTGGAGGAGCGCGCCGAGGATGAGGCCCGTGAGCCCGCCGACCTCCGAGCGCGCGAGCAGGAACCCGACCGCCGTGGACAGCAGCACGGCGCCGATCGTCAGGGAGGCCGACGCGACCGCGAAACGACGGCGCACGTGCGCGCGCATCGTCTCGAGCGCCTTGCCGGGCGGTGCGAGCGGGATCGTCACGCGACCCGCAACGCCCCGGCGGCCTTAAGGGTCTGTCGCCGTGCACCCGCGCGGCGAACCTTAATAGTGGCCGCCTTCATGCGGACGGGTCCATGCCGATTCGCGTGCACAACACGCTCACGCGGAAGAAGGAGGAGTTCGCGCCCCTCCGGGGGCGGCGCGTGACGATGTTCGTGTGCGGCATCACCCCGTACGACTCGACGCACCTCGGGCACGCGAAGACGTACGTCGCGTTCGACGTCGTCGCGCGCTACCTGCGACACAAGGGGTACGACGTGTTCTACCTGCAGAACGTGACGGACATCGAGGACCGGCTCATCGACCGGATGCACAAGTCCGGACGGGACTGGAAGGACCTCGTGAAGGAGTTCTTCGCGGAGTACCTCGACGTCATGACGAAGCTCGGATGCACGTCCGTGAACCTGTACGCGC
>JBQTHW010000121.1:0-4118 GCA_052389495.1 Methanobacteriota archaeon
CCGCCGTCCGCCGCATGACGGAGGCCCTCGGGACGCGCGCCGTCCTGACGAACGTGCAGCACTCGAGCGTTGTCGGGCGGCTCCTCGCCGTGAACTCGAAGGGCGTCCTCGCGACGCCGTTCATTGAGCCCGAGGAGATTGAGGCGATCGGCGACTCCGTGCGCCCGCTCCCGCACCGGCTCAGCGCGGTCGGGAACAACGTCCTGTGCAACGACAAGGGCGCCGTCGTCCACCCCGGCTACGACGAGGACGCCGTGGCGTTCATCGCCGACGCCCTCGCCGTGAGGGTCGTCCGCGGGACGATCGCGGGCATGCGGACGGTCGGGAGCGCGGCGGTCGCGACGAACAAGGGCGTCCTGTGCCATCCCCACGCGAAGCCGGCCGAGATCGACGTCCTCGAGAAGGTCCTGGAGGCGCCCGTCCTCATCACGACGGCGAACTACGGGCAGGGGCACGTCGGGGCGTGCCTCGTCGCGAACTCCCGCGGCGCCGTCGTGGGCTCTCGGACGACCCCGATCGAACTCGGGCGGATCGAGGAAGGCCTGAGGTACTACTAGTCTGGCCCCCGGAGGCCCGGCTGCAGGCCGCGCTCATGGGCGACCCGTGGATTTAAGGACGTGGGCACGATGGTGGCTCGTGGTGCGAGGGTACCGCCGGAAGCGGTACTATGCGACGCCGGACAGGATCCTCGTTCATCTGTCCTCGGAATCGGACGCCCCTCCGGCCCGGCTTCGCTGGCTTACGCAAGAAGGAATCGCCGAGGCGACGCGGTCCGGCCGGAGCACCGTGACGAAGTGGCTGGACCGCATGGCGAAGGAGGGCCTCGTCCTCGGCCAGCGGAGCCGCGTCCCGGGCTTCCGGGTCCGCAAGACGACGTACCGGCTCGCCGCGAACGGTTGGAAGGGTATCGATCGGCTGCGCGAGCGCCTCCGATCGGACCTCGTGGAACTCCGGACGCCGGACCTCGGTCTTCTCCTCGTACGAGTCGCGGACGTGCCCCGGCTGTTCCCCGATTCGGTCGGCCTGACGGCAGCGGTTTCCTGCGTGAGTCGAGGCCTCCTCGACGTACGTCAGGCGAGTGAGGGACCCGCCCCGGCGACGAGCTACAAGATTCGCTACGCGACGCTCCGGACGCCGCGGCGGGTGTTCGGGCGGACCGAGGAGTTGAAGGCGATTGATGCCTGGCTGGCTTCCCGGTCTCCAGCGCTCGTCGTCACCGGCTTGGCGGGAATCGGGAAGACCGCTCTCGTAGGCTCATGGATCCTCCAGCAAAAGGAACGCGCCCACGTCTTCTGGTACGACCTGCAGCCCGAAACAACCCCGTATTCGATCCTGGCGGATCTCGGGTCGTTCCTCCGAGGATTGGGCGGCAAGGGCCTCTCCGCCCTGATGACGGAGGCGGCTCCGATGCGGCTTGGCGTCGCGACCCGACTCCTCGAACGGGACTTGAACGCGTTTCCGATCGTCATCGTCTTCGACGGCGTCGAGAGGTCCGCTTCCACGACACAGCGGTTCATCGCCGAAGCCTTCGTCCGTGGGCTCACGAGAACGAAAGCGCGTACAATCCTCGTGGGTCGTCACATGCCGAACAGCATGTTCCGGTCCCTCGACGCCGGAGACCGACGGCTCACCTTCATACGGCTCGGCGCCCTCGACCTGGAAAGCGCCGTCGCGGTCCTGAGGGCGGGCGGCCTTCAGTCGGATCGCTCGACGCTGGAGCGCTTTGCGGAGACGGCGCGTCGACACCCTCTCCTGCTGAACCTGATGAGCCGGAGCGGCGGTGCCGCCGGAAGCGTTGGAGGTTACCTACGGGAGGAAATATGGGGCAACCTGTCCTCAGCGGAACGGACGACCCTCGAGGCGGCTTCCGTGTTCCGATCCGCCGCACGGCCCTCGGTCCTTCGGAACATTGCGGGCGTCACGCCCCAGGCGCTCGAAGCGCTCTTGGGCAAGAACATCCTTGAGGCGACCGTGTCGGGCCGGCTGTCGATCCACGACGTGGTCCGAGACTTCGTGAGGGACCGCGCGAGCCCGAAGCGGCTCGTGAGCCGACACCGCCAGGCCGCACGGCTGTTCTTGCAGCGCCAGGAGCCCGAATCGAAATTGGAAGGGTTCTACCACCTCGCGCACGCCGGGCTCGTACGGGAAGCTGCGAACCTTCTCGAGAAAGAGGGTCCGGGAATCCTGGACAACGTCTCCACGCAGGAGATTGCCTCGCTCATCCAAACAATCCGGCTGGAAGGCATGGATCCGTCTGCGGCGTGTGTGTTCGTGGAGCTCCTCGCCGACAATCTCCGAACCGCGGCGCACCTGTCCCCGGCGTTGCAAGAGTATCGGTACGCGACGGAGCTCGCGAGGCTGGCAGGCCGGCCGGAAGTCGCGGCACGCGTTTCGCGCAAGATGGCGCTCGTCGAGCGCTGTCGCGGAAAACCCGAACGCGCAAGAGGCTACCTTGATCGTGCGGAGCGGTCGCTCGACGGATCGCCGAACCTCGCGGAACGCGCGGAGATCCTGCGGGAGCGGGCGCTCCTCGAGCAGGCGGAAGGCAACCTTGAGGCAGCCGCCGACTGCCTCAACGAAGCGATAGATCTTGCTACGGAGGCTTCGGACGCGCCCGCGCTGGCCCGGAGCCTCTTCGCATTAGGCACCATCGAGACCCTGCGCGGCCATACGGAGCGGGGGCTGGGATACAAACTTGAGGGGCTGCGCATCGCCGAGCGCACGGGGAATCTCGCAGAAACCGCGCGCGGTCTAATCGCGGTCGGAACGTCGCATGCGGCGATGCTCCGGTTCGCGCCTGCGTTGGAGTTCTATGACCGCGGACTTCGGCTGGCCAGACTCCTCGGGGGCGTGCGGCTGATCGCGTTCGGGTCGATGAACCGCTCCGGGGCGCTTCTCGACATGGGCCGGTACGACGAAGCGGCACCCGCCTTGGCGGAGGCACGGGAGCTGTTCGAGATTCTCGAGGAGACCGAGAACCTGGCGCTGCTCTCCGTGTACCAGGGACAGCTCGAAATGGGGAGGGGGCGGTGGACAAGAGCGAAGGCGTTGTGGACCGACGCCCTCGAGCACCTCCGAACGGAGGGGGAGCCGAGCGACCTCGCGAGGAGCCTGAAAGAGATTGGGACGTTCTACGCGAACCATGGAGACTTCGATTCGAGCGTGCGGTTCCTAGCCGAAGCTAGGGACATAGCTTCGCGAATTGGGAATGCCGCGCTCGCCGCAGAAATCGAGGCTCGTCTGTCCACGGCCGTCGAAACGGAGACCGTAACGGATCGCAGCCTGACGCGTACGACGGCTAGTTCGGGTCCTTCGGCGGGGCCCTAGGCTCCACGGATCTTCACCTCCTCTAGGCACGACGACCCACGGGTCAGTACTTAATTCGATGGGACGGAATGTTCTGTTTTTCTCAGCCTAAACAGGTCGTGGGTGACGTTCTCGACATTCGAATCGAGTGCCCGACGACTAGCAAGGTCGTAATCGTGGGGTGCAGGTTCTACTGTATCTGAACTTCCCACCCCCGAGACATGACGAAGTCGTAATCCGAAGCCTCTCAGCTCGACCTTCGACAAGTTGAGTTCGTTATTGGTTGGGAAAATGTGAACATGTTCCTTATTATATATCCGCTAGCATCCGCCGCGAGCCGTGACGTCAGCCAGCCCTAACGGGAGTTGGCTCGGTCGACCCGAGGAGGTCTATCTCCTCCTTCTATGGTTCCCGACCCACTACTCCGTCCTCGTCAACGGCCCCCCCGGCGTGGGCAAGTTCGAGTATCTGCTGATGCAGGCCCGTGATTCCCTGAGCATCGGGGAACGTGTCGTCTTCGTGACACTCGACATCCACCCCGACGAGATTCGACTGCGGGCAAAGGCGCTCGGACTTGACCTCACGGAACATGAAGGCGACACCTTCGCCTTCGTCGACTGCTACAGCGCAGCGGCTCAGGACCATCTGGACGCCGCCCCGGCCAGGCGCACGTTCCTGGTCTCGAGCTTCAGCAACCTCGAGGGCATCGACATGGCGATCCACAAGGCGGCGCAAGCTCTCGGTCCGCCCGTCAGGATCTTCGTGTACTCGGTCTCGACCCTATTCCTGCACAACTCCGGCCAGGCGATTGG
>JBQTHW010000122.1:0-1997 GCA_052389495.1 Methanobacteriota archaeon
ACGGAGCTCATGTTTCCGCACCACGAGGCGGAGATCGCGCAGGCGGAGGCGTTCACGGGCGTCGCACCGTTCGTCCGGTACTGGATGCACGGCGGCATGCTGACGGTGAGCGGCGAGGAGATGCACAAGTCCCTCGGGAACTTCTGGGCCGTCAAGGATGCCCTCGCCCGGTACGAGCCGGAGGTCGTGCGGTTCTTCCTGATCCACGCGCAGTACCGCTCCCCTGTCGACCTCACGGCCGAGTCGATCGCGGAGGCGGAGCGCTCCTACGCGCGCCTGCGCGGGACGATCCGCACGCTCGAGGCGGCCCGCCGGAGGGCCGCGACCTCGGGCACGGCGGACGCGCCGCTCGCGGAGGCGACGCGCGAGGCGCTGCGCGCGTTCGACGCGTCGATGGAGGACGACTTCAACACGCGCGAGGCGCTCGCGGCGATCTTCGAGTTCGCGCGGCACGCCAACAAGGCGATCGACGCGGGCGCGGGCAAGGCGGCGCTCGACGGCGCCGCGGCCGCGTTCGACACGTTCGGACAGGTGCTGGGCCTGTTCCGCGCGCCGCTCGCAACGACCGACGTCGTGGACGGCCTCATGGACCTGATCGTCGCCCTTCGTGAGGACGCGCGAACGCGCAAGGACTTCGTCACGGCGGACCGGATCCGGGACGCGCTGACGACCGTCGGAATCGTCCTCGAGGACACCCGCGACGGGGTGCGATGGAAGCGCCGCTGAGGCCCCGGTTCCAGTCGCAACGGAGGGGGGTGTCCCGAGGATCTCAGAGACGAGAACAGGGGGGTCGTTCCGACCGTGCTACAGTATTTAAGCAAATGGGGCCGAGAATACCCTTTGCCCGAAACCCTGTTTTTCTCCATACGAACGGCCTCAACACGTTTATAAACGAACATCGCATACTCCGCGTACCGGTCGGGATGGGGTGCGGTAGGCTTTGAAAACGATGGTTTCCGAGGGCGCGGATTAGATGGCCGGGGACGCCTCGTACGACGCCCAGCAGATCCAGGTCCTCGAGGGGCTCCAGGCGGTCCGGAAGCGCCCCGCGATGTACATCGGCAGCGTCGACGCGCGGGGCCTGCACCACCTCGTCCACGAGGTCGTCGACAACTCGATCGACGAAGCGATGGCGGGCTTCTGCCGCCACATCCAAGTCACTCTCAACGCGGACGGCTCGGTGACCGTGGCCGACGACGGCCGAGGGATCCCCGTCGACGTCCACGCGAAGTACGGCGTGCCGGGCGTCGAGCTCGTCCTGTCGCGCATGCACAGCGGCGGGAAGTTCGAGCGCAAGATGTACCGGGTCTCGGGCGGTCTGCACGGCGTCGGTCTGTCGGTCGTCAACGGCCTGAGCGAATGGCTCGAGGTCCGCGTGCGCCGCGAGGGGAAGGAGCACCGGATGCGCTTCGAGCGCGGGCAGAAAGCCTCCGAGCTCGAGGTCGTCGGGGACGCGGACGGCACGGGCACAATCGTGACGTTCCGGCCGGACCCGCAGGTCTTCGAGACGATCGAATTCGACTACGACACGCTCGCGGGCCGCCTGCGCGAGCTCGCATTCCTGAACGCAGGGCTCGAGATCATCGTCGTCGACAAGGCGCACGACCGAGGGGACGTGTTCCAGTTCCAAGGTGGCATCAAGGAGTATGTGAAGTGGATCAACCGCGCGAAGACGCCGCTCCACACGGACCCGATTCAGTTCTCGAAGCAATCGGACGCCACGCTCGTCGAGGTCGCGATGCAGTACCACGACGCCTACAACGAGTCGATCTTCACGTTCGTGAACAACATCGACACGATCGAGGGGGGTACGCACCTCGTCGGGTTGAAGGCGGGCCTCGCGCGGGTGTTCAACAACTACGCGAAGGAGCACAAGTACCTCAAACAGGGGGAGAGCCTCGAAGGGGAGGACGTCCGCGAGGGCCTGACCGCGATCCTCAGCGTGAAGCTCCCGGAGCCGCAGTTCGAAGGCCAGACGAAGATGAAGCTCGGGAACT
>JBQTHW010000123.1:0-6200 GCA_052389495.1 Methanobacteriota archaeon
GTCGCGGCAATGGTCATCGCGGAGACGCTTCGCCGTCGCGGCGGGCGCATCCTGTTCCTCGCGCCGACGAAGCCCCTCGTCGAGCAGCACGCGGCGACCCTCAAGGACCTACTCGTCGTCGAGCGCGTCGCCCTGTTCACGGGCGAGGCCACGTCTCCTGAGGAACGCGACCTCCTTTGGCGAGAGAACAAGATCATCGTGTCGACGCCCCAGGTGATCCGCAACGACGTGAAGGCGGAGCGGTTTGGCCTCGACGACGTCAGCTTGATCGTCTTCGACGAGGCACACCGCGCGGTCGGAGACTACGCGTACGTGGACGTCGCGGCGGCGTACAAGGACGTCCCGGAGCGCCTCGTGCTCGGGATGACCGCCTCGCCCGGCTCGTCCGCGGAGAAGATCCTCGAGGTGTGCGGGAACCTGGGGATCACGGCGGTCGAGATCCGGACGGAGTACGATGCCGACGTGGTGACGTACGTCCACGACATGAAGGTCGAGCGCATGCCCGTCGAGGCCCCGGACATCTCGAAGGAGATCCGCGGGCTGCTCCAGGTGGTCTTCGACACGCAGGTCGAGCGGCTAAAGAAGGCGGGGTTCCTCCAGGGCAAGCCGCGCGCAACGCTGAAGGACCTCCTCGCGGTCGGGGACGAGGCCCGTCGCCAGCTCGACGCAGGCTCGAAGGACGGTCGGCTGTACGGAGTCGTCACGGCCCAGGCGCTCGCGATGAAGGCGAACCACGCGATCGAGCTCGCGGAGACGCAGGGCCTCGGGGCCCTGAGGAACTACTTCGGGCGCATGGCCGCGAACGGCAAGAGCCGCGCGGACGTGCAGTTCCTGAAGCACGAGAAGGTCGTCGCCGCGATCAAGCTCGCCGAGGAGACGGACGTGGAGCATCCGAAGATCCACAAGACCCTCTGGGTCGTCCGAGACGAGCTCATGCGCAAGCCGGACGCGAAGATCATCGTCTTCACGCACTACCGCGACACGTCGGATCGCGTCACTCAGGAGTTGGCCCGCGTCCCGGGCGTACGTCCCGTGCGTTTCGTCGGGCAGGCGTCCCGGGGCGAGGACATCGGCCTGTCGCAGAAGGAGCAGGTCGACATCCTCGAACGGTTCCGTTCGGGCGAGGTGAACGTGATCGTCGCGACGTCGATCGGAGAGGAGGGGCTCGACATCCCGCAAGTCGACCTCGTCGTGTTCTACGAGCCCGTGCCCTCGGAGATCCGTACGATCCAGCGGCGCGGCCGCACGGGTCGTAGCGCGGCGGGCCGCGTTGTCATGCTCGTGACGAAGGACACGCGCGACGAGGCGTACTTCTACAGCGCGAAGCGCAAGGAGCGCAAGATGCACCAGGAGCTCGACCGCCTCCGGCAGGAGCTGCGACAGAGAATCTTCGTGGGCACGCCGGGCGGCGAGACGTTCGTCGCCGCAGCGCCGGAGGCGCGCATCGAGGCGATGCGGCGCGAAGCCGCCCCCGTGGACATGGACGCGTTGCAAGGGAAACCGTCGAAGCCACGCCCGACGGAATCCCGCCAGACGGAACTGATCGAGTTCTGATTGCTCGGCGGGGCAGGAAACGCTGAAGTAGCCCGGCCCCCATCTCTTCGCGGGGCGGGGATATGGGACGCGCGGTCGTCATCGTCTTGGTGAGCTTGTTCATGGCCATGGCCTTCGCGGTTGCGGACACCGCGACGGCGCCCGGCGCGCCCCGGAAGTCCAAGCTCGCGGCCGATGAGGCGCAACTGATGGGTCTCATCAGCGCGGACGCGGCCGTCCAGGAAATCCGTGAGATCATCCGGTTCGGCGAGCGATCCGTAGGCTCCCTCGCGGAGCAAGGAGCGCAGGACTACGTCGCAGGCCGATTCGAAAGCTTCGGGCTCGAGGTCATCCGCCACCGGTTCAATTCGATGACATGGGACGAAAAGCCTGGGCGCTTCCTGGAGGTCCGAGGCTCCAAGACCACGCTGTCCCCCGCCGTTGTGACGTATGGCCTGAACCTCGGGGTGTGGGGCCTGCTTAACGGGAATCCGTACTCCTTCGGCAACCGAGACGGCGGTCGCGTCCTCGAGGCGGAGCTCGTCGATGCGGGTCTCGGCACCGCGGAGGACTACGCGGGCCTCGACGTGGCGGGGAAGGTCGTTTTCATACGTAGGGACGACTTCGTCACGTTCTGGCCGACGATGCCCGTGATCGAAGCGGGCCTTCACGGCGCCCGTGCGGCGGTCTTCTATGGCTACGCGGGGACGTGGACCCTCGACGAAGGAATCAAGCAGGACGCCGTGGGCGGGCCGATCCCCGCCTTTTCGATTTCCCGGACGGACGCGCTCGGGATCAAGGATCTCCTCGCGGCGGGTCCCGTCCGCGTCCGGGTCTCGACGAACGTGGACATGACCGACCACGACGTTCCGGGATCGGAATCCCAGAACGTCATCGGCATCTTAGCGGGCTCCGGTCCTCGCGCGGACGAGTACATCCTCCTGAGCGGGCACATCGATTCGTGGCATGAGGGGGCCGAGGACGACGCCTCCGGCGTCGCGGCCGTCATCGAAGCCGCGCGTGCCCTGACGACGGCTCGACGCGAGGGGTGGTACACCCCGGATCGCACGATCATCTTCCTCTCCGTCGGCGCGGAGGAGCTCGGCGCAGCGATCGACAGCTGGTTCGACTGGGCGATCGGCGCGTACAACTTCTACAAGGACCGCCAGGACGTCATGCGCCGGGCGGTCGCGACGGTGAACAACGACGGCGTGTCGTTCCTCGGAGACACGGCGACCCTGGGGAACACAATGGAGATTGGCGGATTCGGGAACGCGATCATCCGGGACCTCGGCCTGTCCGACCGGATCCACCTTGCGTTCGGGCAGTCGTCGTTCATCGACGGCTGGATTTACGGCCCTGTTGCCGGCGGTTCGACCCTGAACTTGTTCGACAATCCAGGCTACATCAGCACGATCTACCACACGCAGCTCGACGACATCACGGCGATCAACCCGGCGAAGCTGCGCTGGGCCGCTCAGATCAACGCGCTCACCGCCTATCGGTTGAGCAAGGCCCTCTTCTATCCGATTGACGTCGAGGACCTCGTGGACTGGGCCCTTGGCGACAGCGCGAGGGATCGAGCGACGATGGGGACGCCCGAACTCGATCGGGACTTTGCCGCGTCGGACGCGGCCCTCGCCGCGTTGAAGGAGGCGTATCTCGGCCTCGAGACGCGCATCCGGGCCCTCACGTCGGAGTACGACGCTCGAGGGACCTCCGCCGTGCGTCGGGAGGCGATCCGCCTCGAGGCGGACCGGATCAACGAGGCCCTCCGGGAGGCGCGCTACGCCGTGAGCCGGTTCCTTTGGGGCACGGGGACAACCCTCGGCGGGTGGATCGGCATCTACCGCACGGAGCAACACGCGAACGATTTGCACCACGTCAACGAGGCACTTGCGTCCTTGCGCGTTGGACGGCTCCGCGACACCCTGCGGGCCATGGAAGACGTCTGGTTCCTGGACTGGGCCCACAAGTTCTCGAAGGCGACGCACGACGAGGTCGCCGCGGACCACACGATCGGCGTGACGGATCCAGTGATCCTCCAGTGGGGTGCGGAGTGGGGCCAGCAACAGGAGTACGTCTTCCTGTACGACGCGTACGTGGCCCTGCGCCAGGCCGTCGAGGACCGGACGGGTGCGCCCGCGACGACGGAGGCGGCCCTGCTCGCCGCGCGGTCCGACCTGATCGGCTTCGTCGAGGAAGACTTGGAGAACATCCGGATCCAAGCGACGCTCGCGGCGAGTCTCCTCGCAGCGGCCTGAGGCCGGGGTCAGACGCGTCGCGCCCGAAGAGCATGCGCTTTAAGAGCCCTCGCGCTCATGCAGACCCACGGCGACGGCGATGATCCGCTGCCCGGAGTGCGACTCGGAAATCGACGAGGCGGAGGAGCTGTGCCCGAACTGCGGCGCCGTCCTGTCCGACTACGGGGAGGCGGGCGGCGAGGACTTCGAGGCCTGAGCCGGGCTACGGCCGGAGGAAGCCCCGCCCCGCGTCCCGGAGCGCCTCGCCGAGCCCTCCCGTCGGCGGCGGGATCGCCCCCCGGACGACCTCGCCCGAGGCCGCGTCGATCACGATCTCGTACGCGCGGTCGCGGTACGCGTACGTCGCGAACCACAGTGGCGCGTGGAGGAACTCCGTGTCCGTGACGCCGACCTGGGTCGTCGCGCGCTCGACGACGTCGACGAGGTCCTTGAGCAGCTCGCGCTGGTGCGCCTCGACCTGCTCCCGCGCGATCCGCGCGGCCTCGTCCTCGTCAACCTCCGCGTTCAGGAAGCGCGCGTCGCGGAGCATCGCGGGCGTGTCGAACGGGACCTTGTGGGCGAGCGGCAGCTTGTATTCCCGCACGGAGAACGTCCCGGAGCGGCGCGCGAGGACCTTCCAGAAGTAGTCGCGCTCGAGGCGGCCCTCGCGACGCTCGTGCGTGCCCGTGCGCGTCAACACGCCGGCGTACGCGGTCGCCGCGTCGACCTCGAAGACGTAGAACGGCACGTAGAGGCACTCGAGGGACGTCACGCGGGACGCCCGCCGAAGGTCGTCGGGCTTCAGGACGCCGCCGGACATCCAGGCGACGATCGCCGCCTCCGCCCCGGCTCGGTCGAGGCGTGCCGCGAGCATCGCGTGCCGGAGGACGAACGGCTTGTCGCCGCGCATCCGGGACGCCGTGCCGCAGTACGGGCACGTGACGATCACCTCGCCCGTCGTCAGGCGCAGGGGCCCGCCGCACCTCGGGCAGTTGATCGACTCGACGAGCTCCGGCATGCCGACGCAACGCTCATGGCCGGCTCGAATATAGCCGTTTCGTGGGAAGCCTGGGCGCCCTGCGGCGGAGCAGCGCGACGACGGTCGTCCTCGTGTTCGGATTCCTCAGCCTCCTTTTGCTGTTAGTCCTGGTTGTCGTGGACGCCGTGCTGTCGACGAAGGCCTTCCCGGGAGCCCTCGCGATCGTCTTCGGCCTCGGGATCCTCTTCATGGTCCTCCAGTGGGCGATCTCCCCGTGGATCGTCCGCGTGGCGATCCGGGCGCGCCGGCCCGTGACGCGGGAGGGGAACCCCTGGCTCTTCGACGCGGTCGAGACGCTCGCCCGTCAGGCGTCCGTCCCGAGGCCCCGGATCTGGGTGAGCGGCGAGGCCGGGCCGAACGCGTTCGTCTTCGGCCGGACCGTCGGATCGTCGGAACTCGTCGTGACGGAGGGGATGCTCCGGGAGCTGAACCAGGACGAGATCCGGGCGGTCCTCGCGCACGAGATCGGGCACCTCCGCCATCGCGACGTGATCATCATGACGTTCGCGTCGTCCGTCCCCCTCCTCGCGTACATCCTGGCCCGCGGGGGTTTCGAGGTCCTCCGGGGGAGCGGCCGCGCACGCGCCTCGTCGAGGGGCAAGGGGGGCGGGCAGGCGATCCTGATCGCGCTCCTCGTCGCGATCCTGGCGTACGCCGTGTACCTCGTGACGCAGCTGCTCGTCCGTCATCTCTCGCGGACCCGGGAGTACTATGCCGACGCGTACAGCGCCGCCGCGACGCGAGACCCGCACCTCCTCGCCTCCGCGTTGACGAAGATCTCGTACGGGCTGTCCCTCGCCCGCCGGACGTCGGACCCGTCGGGTCTGAGGGCGTTCTACATCGGCGACCCGGTCAAGGCCCACTCGGACTACGGGACGCTCCGGGAGAGGATGGCCCGCTACGACATCGACCGGGACGGGCAGATCGACTCGTTCGAGCTGCGCAGGGCCCTCGAGGAGGAGCGCCGGAACCCGTGGAACCGTGCGAACGAGCTGTTCTCGACGCACCCGCCGACCTACAAGCGCATCCTCATGCTCGAGCAGATCGAGGAGGAGATCCTCCGCGGCGCGCTCCCCGCGAACATCTACCAGTACGTGTGACGTCCGGCGGCCGGCGGGCTCTGATAGACGGACCCGCATCCGCGGCCGGTTCGCATGCTTCTTGTATCCACGTTCGCGGCGAAGCGTGGGAAGGAGAAGGAGGCCGAGCGTCTCCTGAACAACCCCGATGCGGGCCGGCTCGTCGCGAAGATGATGGGCGCGACGCGGAACGCGCTCTTCCTCCGAGACGGGCGGATGGTTCGGATCCTCGAGGTTCCCGACGGCGTGGAACCGCGTTCGATGGGCGAGATCGCGGAGCGCGAGCCTCGGATCAAGGAGTTCCTC
>JBQTHW010000124.1:0-3612 GCA_052389495.1 Methanobacteriota archaeon
GGACCACCTCCAGGAGCCCCTCGCGCGGCAGAGGGTCCACGGGTACGCGTGATGCGACCCGTACGTACGCCCACCTCCCCCCGAGAGGGCGTTGTGCTCCCGCGATGTACCTCTACTTAGAGGTACAAACGATGGAGATCGGGTGTGGCGCGCGCGTGCGCCGGTTCGACGATCGACGGTACTCCTACTTCTGGCACTACGAACGGGTGGACGGCCGGTCCGTACGGAGGGAGGACTACGTCGGCCGGGTCGGTTCCGCGAAGGCCCGCGAGGCCCTCCTCCGGAAGATGGCCGCCTACCACGGCCGAGCCGAGGCGGAGTTCGCACGGCGGCGGGCACGGATCGAGCGGGCGATCGTGGCTGCGCCGCATACCTACACTTAGAGGTACGCGGGGCGATGCGGCGCCTTCGTCGCCCGCGTTCCGCGAGGCTCACGACTCGACCTCAATCGCGTAGTCGTGGATCACGGGGTTCGCGAGGAGCTTCCGGCACATCTCCTCGACGTCGGCGCGGGCCGTCTTCGCGTCCTTCGCCCAGAGGTCGAGCACGAACAGCTTCGCGCTGCTCACGCTCCGCACGTCGGAGAAGCCGAGGAGCTTGAGCGCCTTCCGCACGTTGTCCCCTTCCGGGTCCGTGACCCCCTTCTTCAGGTGCACCTCGACGCGGACACGGACCAATCCCGACGCCCCGGGCAGAGGATGGGGGCTTCCCTCTTAGGCCTTTCTCGCCACGGGCGGGTGGAGGTGCGGCCGGAACGCTTCGAGGGCCGCGGTTGGCCGAACGACCGCCTTGCCCCGCTCGAGGGCCGCCTCCGCGAGGCCGAAGGCGACGAGCTCGCCGAGGGCCGCCTCCGTCTCGCGGGCCGTCGTGCCGTGGCCGGCGGCGCCGGACACGAGGCGCTCCGCGGACACCGGACCACGCAGGGCCTGCGCGAGGACACGGGCCGACGCCGAGACGGCGTCGGCGACCCGCACGCCCCGTAGGATCGGGAGCCGGACGGGCTCGGGGTCGCAGAACCACGCCTCGACGCCCTCCTGGAACGCGGCGAGGAGCGCCGCCGCCGCCAGGATCTTCGTCCCACCCGTCACGCTGAGCCGCACGGTCCGCCCCGCACGGGCGAGATCGCGCAGGGTCGCCGCCGTTGTCGCGAGGCAATCCACCAGGTCGAACGGGTCCACGACGACGGTCCGAAGGGAGGGCTCGAGAGTTCGCAGTCGCGCGAAGCCGTCCGTCCGCAACGACGGGCGGCCCGTGATCAGGACGAGCTCGTCGTACGACAGGAGTCGAAGGGCCGGGAGGACGCGCCGCTCGTCGAACCCGAACGTCGCGACGAGCGTCCGTCCCGGCACGGACGTCACCCGAGGAGCAGCTCCATCCCGGGCGCCGCCCGGATCACGAGGGCGCGGGCGTCCTCCGGATCGCGGACGCGCTCGATCGCCCCCTTCGCGCCCAGCTCCCGGAGGTGGTGGTTCATCGTCGCCTTGTGCACGCCGAGGGCCTTCGCCAGCCCGGTCTCCGTGTACGCGCGGTCGCGGTTCTCGACGAGGAACGACAGGACCGCACGCTGCTTCGGCGTGAGGTGGGCGCCGTACGTCATGCGGAGGAGCGGAAGCGGGATCTCCTCGTGGGTCTCGTCGTGGACGTACGTCGCCGGGACGCCCTCGAGGATGCACACGAGGAGCGCGGCGCTCGACATGAGCCTCGTCCCGCCGGCAATGTTGAACCGCACGTCCGCGCCGCCCGCCTTCTCCCGGCGGACGTCCGCACGGATGCGCGTCGCGATCTCGATCAGGTCGAAGGCGTCGCTCAGCTCGACGCCGGTCGCCGCGACGCCGAGGGAACGGCAGAATTCGAGGACCTTCGCGCGCGCATCGCGGCTCTTCGCGTGGTCGCTGTGGTACACGACGACGCGCTGGAGGCCCTCCGTCGAGCGGATCGACGGGATGAGGCTCTGGGGCCGCCAGCCGAGGGTACCGAGGAGGACCGTCACGAAGCCCTGCGGGGATGCGCAGTGCCTCCGACGATATGAATCTGCTTCCTCCGATCGCGCGACGCCCCGCACGGCCGGACGGGTCCGCGCGGCACGGAAATCGCGTCGAAACCATTTTATCCGGAGGCCGGAATCGAACCGCGCCCGGATCGGGCCGGTCGTCCCCATGCAGCACGGCGAAGAGACGCTCCTCGTGACGCGTCCGACGCGACTCCTGTCCCTCGGCTACTACGTCCTCACGCTGTTCGTGTGGGGGATCGCCGGGGCGTTCCTCCTCGACCTCGTCCCGTACGTGCCGGAGGGCGTCCGGGTCCCCGGCCTGGGGTGGTCCCTCGAGACGTTCGCGGCCGTCGTGTTCTTCGTCTTCGGCCTCGTCTCCCTCCTGTACGCGGAGCTCGTGCGCAAGAGCACGCGGTACGTCATCACGGACGTGAAGGTGATCCGCGAGGAGGGGATCCTGAGCAAGCGGACCGCGATGGTCCCGTACTCCCACCTCGAGCGCGTCGACGTGACGCAGAGCGTGCTCCAGCGGATCCTCCGGATCGGGACGGTCGTCGTCGACACGGGCGACGACTCGATCTCGATCGACATGGTCCCGAAGCCCTCCGAGATCCAGCGGATCCTCAGCCAGCGGATGGGGCGGCGGCCGACGGAAGCGGCCACGGGATCCGCGGGCCGGCCTCAGTAGGACCACGGCGCATGGAGCTTCGCCTCGCGCGTCGTGAGGTCGAACGCACCCGGCGCCCCGTCCGGCGTCGCCTCCACGAGGTAGCCACCCACGACGAGGTCGTACCCGTGCGCCGGGTCCAGTGCGACCGTGCAGCCGAGCTTGCGGCGGTACGGCCGTGTCGTCCAGCCGATCCGGTGGGGCACGGCCCACGTGCGACGCTTCAGCGCGACGACGACCTCGAGCCACCGCGCGTCGCTCCCGGCGCGGGCCCTCGGCCCGATCTGCTCCGCGACGTACTCGAGGTCCGTGCGGGACAGGCTCGCGTCCCCGTCCGGCCCCGTGTGGCTGTGGAACTCCCCGAGGACCTCGACGCCGACGTCGAGGTTCGCGATCGCGCGGTGCGCGCGCTCGAACGCCTTCGCGTTGCCTCGTCCGACGGAGTTTGGCTTGCGTTCCGCGGTCTGCAGCGGGTACGCGGCGCGGAGCACGGCGACGGGCTTCCGCCGCTCGCGGATCCGGCGGGTCGCGCGGTTCCCGACGAGGAACCCGCTCGTCTCGCGGTTGTACGCCTCGATCGCGGCCGTCGCCAGGCCGACGAAGCACTCCCGCTCGATCACGATGTGGTCCATCGCGCGATCCCTCCGCGCAGACCCCCTCTCACGCGCCCCGGCGTATATGAGCCTGACGCCGCGGCAGTCCGACCGTGATGAGAAACCGTTCGAACAGGATTAAGACGATTTGAGGAAACGTTGAGACGGATGGTGCGCGTACCCACCCACGTGGAGGCGCGGGCGCCCGGTCCGGAGGTGAACGTCCGATCGCACGGGGTCGACGCCGACCGCCACCCCTTCCGTCTGAGCGGAGGACGGGCGTGCCCCGCGGCCACCTGCTGCGCCGGCCCGCGGATCCTCGACGACGTCCTCGGGCCGCGTCGCGCGACGTCCGAAAGGGA
>JBQTHW010000125.1:0-3736 GCA_052389495.1 Methanobacteriota archaeon
TCTGCGACGAGAGCCTGGGACCCCGGGAGGGCTCGGTCCCCGTCGACGACGACCCAGCGGTGGGACCAGATCAGGGCCTCGTTCGTGGGTTCTTCCTCCTGGGCTCCGCCCGCGTGCACGACGACGATGTGGTCGACGATGCCGTCTCCGTCCGCGTCGAACGTCGAGAAGTCGACGCTCGGGTCCGCGAGCCGCACGGCCTCGGCGACGAGGTAATAGATCGAGCCGTTCGCGTCGTCCACGTTCGACCCGTCGTCCCCGTAGTAGCCCATCGTGCGGGTGCTCGACCACCACGTCGGGACGATCGTCGCCTGGACCGTCAGGCCGCCGAAGGAGACCTCCTCGTAGTACGCACGGACGGAGCCCGCGGAGGGCCCCGCGGCGTTGTACGCCGCCTCGTAGTACGCGGCGTCGTGCGTCGCATCCTGCGGGACGTCCGTGAAGCGCACGAGGAGGACGACGATCCGTGCCGTGCCGCTCGTCTGCGCGGGTGAGGGCGCCGGATGGGGATCCCCGGACGACACGCCGCTCGGCCACGCATGCGGCGGCGCGGGCGGCATGAGGTGGGGACGGAAATCGGGCCACGGAGGCTCGGCCGGGCCGTGGGGCGCCGCGAGCACCATGACGACGTGACTGGCGAGGGCGATCGCCGCGAGGACGGCCGCGAGCCGCATCCGGCCCGTTCAACCGGGCGCGGCATTATGAACGTTGACGTCCGAATCTCACGCGGGCGACGGGGGGCGCCGGGTCGTCGGAGCAGGCCGCGTGCCGTCGTCCGCCTCGGCCGTGCGGAGGGACGACGTGACGATGGGGTCCGTAACGATCCGGATGACGAACGCGTCCGACGCGTCGTATGTGCCCGCGTACGTGAGTCCCGGGAAGGCGCCCGTCGTCGCGCCGGCAACGTACACGCCTGTCGCGTCGGCCACGATCGTTCCGGCCTCGCTAAGACGCGAGGCGACGCCAAACTGGCGGGTCCCCAGCTCGGTCCCCGCGGTGTCGTACGTCCGGACGAAGGCGTCTTCGAAGCCGGTCCTCGTCGGACCCGCGAGCGCACCGGTCGTCCCGCCGGCCACGGTCACCGCGGTCCCGTGGACGGACACGTCGATTGCGACGTCGTCTCCGGCCGTCCCGATCAGGCGGGTCCAGACCTCCACGCCGTCGGCGTCGTAGCGGCGGAGGAACCCGTCGACGCTTCCCGCGCCCGGCTGGCCCTCGAGCCCGCCCCACGTCGACCCGACGACGTAGACGGCGCCGTCGCGGGCCGGAAGCCACCGCGACGCCGTACACGCCCCCGAACCGAGGTTCCCACAGGACGTTCGCCCCGTCGTGAGCATACTTCCGAACGAAGGCCGTCGACCCCCCGATGATGGAGGTCCGGTAGCTGCCGACGGCGTACACGCCCGTCGGGTCGACGGCCAGGTCGACGGCCGCGTTCGAGACGCCGGAGCCGAACACGTCCTTCCAGATTGGGTTGCCGTCCAAGTCGAGCCTCGCGACGAACGCGTTCGGACCCGACTCCTGACCTGGCTGCGCGATCCCCTCGGACCCGGCCACGTACAGGCCGGTCGCATCGGCGCGGACGGCGAAGGCGGCGTTGTCCCCGATCGTCCCGAACTGGCGCGTCCAGACCTCGTTCCCGCCCGTGTCATACCGTCGAAGGAACTCGTCGCGGAAGCCCCCGCGCGTCTGGCCCGGGAACTCGCCCCAGGTCCGGCCGCCGACGAACGCGTCGCCCTCCCGGACGTCGACGGCAAAGGCGACGTCGTCCTCGGGCGTGCCGAACGTGTCCGCCCAGGGGGTCTCGTCCGCGGCGTCGAGCTTCCGAATGAACGCGTCGGTGCCGCGCACGGCCGTTCCGTCCGGCGCGACGTCCGTGAGGAGTCCGACGACGTAGAGGCCGGACGGGTCGGCGGCGAGCTCGAGCGCGCCGTCGTCGAAGGAGCCGCCGAACTGGCGGGTCCAGGGGAACTCGTCGGCGGCGTAGGACCCGGTCGCGTGGGACGGCTGGCGGTCTCGCACGACGACCCTCGTCCCGGGCGGCGTCGGATGCCTGGGGACGTCCCCGAACGAGACCGCGTACGTCCCGGGGGGGGGCATCGATTGCCACATGCCCAGTCGTTCCTCGGCACCCCGTCGACGAAGATCGTCGCGGGGACCGCCGGGTCGGTCGTGATGCGGAGCGAGCCGTGGAGGACGAAGGACCCTTGGACGTGGGCGACCTGTCCGGCGAGGACCTCGATCGTCGTCGGAGGCGGCGGCGTCACGCCGTAGACGGTCCGGAACGTGACCTCGTGCACGCCGGGCGGCATCTTGACCCACGTCAGGCTCCACTCGTCCCGCGCCACGCCGTCCACGGAGATCGTCGAGGGGCGCGGCGGGTCCGTCGTGACACGGAGCAGGCCGTACGTCGCCGGGTCCGGGCCGGGGGCGCCCGGTGCCGGGGTGAAGGCGCCGGTCACGTGGACCGACTCCCCGGGTCGAAGGTTCACGTGCTTCGGACCCGGCGAGGTCCACCCCGCGACGTCGCCGAACGAAATGGCGTAACGGCCCGCGGGCAGGCTGCGCCAGACGCCCCAGTCGTTCGCGGGCCCACCGTGGACGAAGATCGTCGCCGGGAGGGCGGGCTTCGTCGTGACGCGCAGGGTCGCCCATTGCTCATAGTCACCCTGGACACCCGTCGTCCTTCCGGACTCGAGCACGACATCGACGGGCGGAGGGGTACCGAAGCCGTACACGTCGCCGAAGGAGACGGTGTGCGGTCCCGGAGGCAGCTTCACCCACGGCAGGCCCCACTCGTCCCCGGGGATGCCGTCGGCGAGGATCTTGGCCGGGACCGGCGGGTTCGTCGTGACACGTAGGAGGCCGGGCACCTCTGCCTTCAGCCCGCTTGGCTCGGGGCGGCGCCATACGGCCTCGCCGAGCGCCTCGAAGCCTGACCCTTCAAGCGGGCCGACCGGTTCGGCGGGAAGCAGTGCGGTCGACCCCACGAGGAGTCCCGCGAAGGCGAGGACCAGCGTAGGCGTCATAGGCCCCCTCCTAGTGATAGCTGTCGCGCGTCTTGAAGCGCTCCGTGGACGCACCCGGGATTGGAGGCGTGAAGCGAAGGTGCTGTCTCCTGAGCGCGGACGGCCCCCACGGGAGTGCTGCCGCACGACCAGGCGGACAAGCCGTCGCGGCCGCGCCAACACCACGGGAAGGGGGTAGATCGCCAAGGGAGGAGGTTGTCCAAGGTTGCATCGTCGACCTTCCCTCGCCCGTCCGGCGGTCCCGGCCCACCCGCGGAGACTTGTCGCGTGGTGTGGCCCCCTAAGGTCGGCGGTATCGCGGACCTCGAGGCGGATCGACTCGGCACCGGCCCATGCATACGCATGCGTGGCTGTCTTGATGGTGGACCACGCCGTATCCCAGTAGCCTTCGTCCGCCCAATCCCATCGGACCTCCGAGAGGTCATCCGGGTCCTCGGCGTCGGCGGAGTCCGTGGCGTCCACGTAGACACGACCGTCGGCGTCCGGCGAAGCGGTCGGCTCGATGTAGGCCACGGGGGGCCGGTGGCTGCCAGCTAGGAGGGTTTGCAGACGACGCCTACGTGGACTCTTGTCCCCGGCGGATCGGCAGGAGCTCGGCGGGCCTCGCGACCCACGACCAAGGGTCTCGCGAGACTCCGAAGCCTCTCGCCTGGATCGTCGTGAGGCCAGCGACCTCGCGAATCTCTTGTGGGGAGGCTGCGCGAACC
>JBQTHW010000126.1:0-2127 GCA_052389495.1 Methanobacteriota archaeon
CCGCGAGAACGCCTCCGATTCCGCGGACGTCGACCTCCAGGGGAATCTCCTCGCGGTTGCGAGCCAACCGTGGAGGCTGTCGGCGTTCGGATTCGGAGGAGAGGGCTTCGGAGGCGTAAGTCTCTACGATGCCACGGATCCCTTCCACCCCGTCTACCGCGGGCAAGTGTCCACGGGCGGGACCCACGACGTCCAGATCGACCCCGGCTACCCGACGCGTCCGTACGTGTACGCGGCGAACTTCGAATCGGAGGATCCGGTCCACGGCTTCAAGGTCAGCATCATCGATGCGTCGGACTTGGCCCGTCCAACGATCCTGGGGGACTACGCATCGCCAGAGCGACAGGGATGCGAAAACGAGGAAGGATGCGCTCCTTTCAACTCGGCGCACGACCTCACGCTCCTCGCGCGCCCGAACGGCCACACGATCCTGTACGTGGCCTACTGGGATTCCGGCTTCCGCCTCGTCGACGTGACGGACCCGCGAGCCCCGAAGGAGATTGGCGCGATCGACTATACCCCGGCCCCGGGACCCGCCCTCGCGATCAACGAGGCGAGCGCGGGCGGGACGTGCTGCGCGCACTACGTCCAGCCGACGCCCTCCGGGCGGTACATCGTGACGGAGGACGAAGCGGGTATCGGACCCGCGGGAAACCTCCACATCTACCGCGCGGACGGATGCGACGGCGTCGGGACCTGCACCCTGACCTGGATCTCGGACTGGAGCCCGCCGGGACGCGACGTCCAGGCCGCGGCGATCAACGCGGCCCTCCGGACGAACGGGAGCGTCTACCCGAACGGCATCTTTCAACGCTTCTTCACGCGGGACCTCCACAACCTCGACGTACGGGAGGACCAGGTCCTCGTGGCCGCGTACAGCAGCGGGGTCTTCCTGCTCGACATCAAGGACAAGGCGAAGCCCACCCTTGTGGCCTTCTGGCAGGGCGCTGCGAACGTGAAGGACGCATGCCACGGGAGGAACACGCTGATCCCGTGGGGCTACCAAGGCGACTGCTACTTCCAGGGGCGGGAGGTCTGGGCCGCGCGGTTCGGTGAGCCGGTGCCGGGGAGCCCCACGGACTTCTACGTCTACGTGAGCGACTACTGGGCCGGCTTCCTCATCCTGAAGACCGTGACGAGCCGTTGAACGCGGAGTGTCCTGGCGGACGAGACGGGAGCTCCTCGGCAAAGGCTCCTTCCGGCGAGGGCGCCGCTTCGATGTCTTCAGGAGTCTGACTCCACGAACGCCTCGGCCTCGATTTCGACGAGCATGTCCGGCGATACGAGGCGGCGGACCTCGACCATCGTCGTCGTGGGCCGGATGTCTCGGAACACCTCGCCGTGGGCGCGGCCGACCCTCTCCCAGTCCTCGATGTTCGTCACGTAGATTCGCGTGCGCACGACGTCCCGGAGGGACGCGCCGGCCTCGACGAGGGCGCGCTCGATGTTCCGGAGGGCCTGGACCGTCTGCGCGTAGGGATCCCCGACGCCGACAATCGCCCCCGACGCGTCCGTCGCCGTCGTCCCCGCGACGTGGACGTGCGGGCCCACGCGGACGGCGCGCGAATATCCAACGATCGGCTCCCACCGCGTGCCGCTCGAGATCCGAATTCGATCACCCATCCTTGACGTCCTCCTTCGTCGCCCTGAGAACCTTGTACCCGCTCCCGCGACGGACGACCTCCGCGGTCCCGAACGTGCGGGCCATCCGCTTTCGGATCGCCTCGGCCCCCTGCTTCGTCCTCGCGACGAGCCAGAGTCGCCCGCCGTCCAGCAGATGGGACGGCGCGTCTTGAACGATGCGATCGACGACGGCTCGGCCCGCGCGGATCGGAGGGTTGCAGAGGATGTGATCGAACCTGAGGCTCGCGACGGGGTCGTAAAGGTCTCCGGCGCGGACTTCCGCGTTCGTCACGCGGTTCGCCTCGAGGTTCTTCCTCGCGAGGCCGAGGGCCCGCTCGTTGACGTCCGTGAGGACGGCGTGTCCGCCGTCGGCAAGGCGCGCGGCGACGACCCCGATCGCGCCGTACCCACAGCCGAGGTCGAGGATCGTCTCGCACGGGCCCACCTCGAGGGCCTCGATCAGGAGCTCCGTGCCCCGGTCGAGCCGTCCGCGGGAGAAGACGG
>JBQTHW010000127.1:0-2923 GCA_052389495.1 Methanobacteriota archaeon
GATCCCGAGCACCCCGACGTCCCTCGGAAAGCCGCGGACGACGGCGGGCGCGAGGCTGTGCTCCCCGCCGATCACGATCGGGACCCTGCCCGCCTTGACGATGTCCGTCGCCATCGCGCCGACGCCCTTCACCATCTCCTCCGTCGACGCGTACGTCGGCGTGTCGCCTAGGTCCGCGAAGGGCACGTCGAGCAGGTCCCGCTGGTGGTCCATCATGTACGTCTCGAAGTTGTACGACGCCTGGCGGATCGCCGCGGGTCCGTACCGGGACCCGCCGCGGAACGAACACGTGCGGTCGAACGGGACGCCGAACAGGGCGATCCGCGCGTCCTCGGGCTTCGCGACGGCGTCCGCGAACCGCGGAGGGGCCACGGTGAGACATCCCCTCGCGATATATGAGTCCGTCCCCGCTCACGGGGGCGAGAGCTTCCGACGACCGAGCGCCTCGAGGTACAGAATCTCCTGGCCCGGCTCGAGCTTCCCCTCGAGGTCCGCGGGGATCGGGAGATCGAACGTCTCGTACGTCGCGAGGTCCATGAGCTGCGCGGTCGTCCCGTGCCGCGACAGGACCTGCGCCTTGCGCTTGTCGATCATCGGGACGCGGACCTTGTGGGTGACCGGATGGACGATGGACCGCTTCTGCTCGTCGAACAGCCCGACCGCCTCGAGTCGGGCCTTCGCCTCGCCGTGCTTCCCGGGTTTCGAGGTCTGGATGCTGATGATCCGACACGGCTCCTCGTCGATCACGATGTAGCGGTTGACCTTCAGCTCGCGGATCTCCGCCTGGGTCCACGACATGGGACGAGCCCGGCGCGTGGTAAGGGAGGGCTCCTTATGACGTTTTCAGCGACGGCGCCCCGGGCGCCTCGGACGCGGTCGCTCCTTCGTCCTGTGCGCGGGCTTCGTCTCCTTTTTCTTCGCGATGCCCTCGACGGTCCGCCGCAGGTCGGCCTGGAGCTGCTCGCTTATGCGCCGCTTCGTGTACGCGTCCGCGCGGGCGGCGATCGCGATCTTCGCGGCGAACGCGCGGGCGATCGCGCCGCGCTGCCACGGGCGCGCGCGGTGCACGAGCGGATGCTGGAACAGGAGGCCATGCTTCGGTGGCTTGGCCCCCGTGCGGAGGTGCAGGAACAGCGCGCGCTCCGCGCCGAGCAGCTGGATCGTCCCCGCGGGGAGGCGGGCGAGCTCCTCGATCCCGCCGGCCTGGGACACGAGCTTCGCCGCGATCACGGGTCCCGTGAGGTCCGCGACGTTCGGCGCGATCGTGCGGACGGACCGCTCGACGTAGGCCTCGAGCGCCTCGCGTCTCGACGCGATCGCGATCCCGAGCTCCGCGAGGCCGCGCACCTCCCGTTCCTCCGCCTCACCGAGCTCCGCGCCGACGCTCTCCGTGAGCTCGACGGGCATCGAGTCCCGCCGTCCGTGCGTCGCGATGAGCGTGCGGTACACGCGGTCGTCGACGATCCGCGCGAGCTCGGGGAAGTGTAGTCCGTACCACTCGCGGAGCCGCTCGAGCGCGAGGTTCTCCTGATCCTGGACGTCCGCGAGCGCGGCGACGGCCTGGCGGAGGTGGTCCTCCGGTCGGATCGCCTTCCGCATGCGGCGCTTCGCGAGGTCGACCATCGCGGCGTGCAACAGCCCGCGCTCGAACCCGAAGTCCTCCGGGGCGAGGAACGGCGGCCGCTCCGACGTCAGGTTGCCACCCGCGCGCTCGAGGCGGGGCTCGATGACGAACGTCTCGTCGACGCTACCCATCAGCGCGCGCTCCTCGTCGAGGACCTTCCAGTCCTCCACGACCGCCATGCGGTCCGCGAGCGCCGCGGGTTCCTTCGGGAACAGGTGCGACCGCACGACCTTCCCCTCGTCGAGGAGGAACGTGCCGAACCAGGTCGTGACGAGGAGCATCGGAGCGGGCGAAGGAGGTCGCGCGGTAAAAGCGTTTAGACCGTCGTCCGCGGAGCCATTCTCCTCGAGACGCGACGGCCCCCGGGCGGTCGTCGCCGGCGTCGCGCAAGAGGCCCCACCCGCGAGGGGCCCGCTGCGCGTCTAACGTGCCTTCTTCGCCGCGCGACGCGCGGGCCGTGGCTTCGGAGACTCCGAGTGCGTGGGCCCGAGCCGGCCCGGCTTCAGGATGCCGCGCTCCGTGATGATCCCCGCGATGTACTTCGCGGGCGTCACGTCGAACGCGGGGTTCCGCGCGGGGCTCTCGTGGGGCGCGATCGGCTCCCCGTTGAGATGGAGGACCTCTTGAGGCGAGCGTTCCTCGATCGGGATTTTGGCCCCGGACGCCAGGCCGAGGTCGATCGTGCTCGACGGGGCCGCGACGTAAAACGGGACGCCGTTCTCCTTCGCGAGGACCGCCATCGCGTACGTTCCGATCTTGTTCGCCGTGTCTCCGTTCGCCGCGATGCGGTCCGCGCCGACGAGGACGAGGTCGATCTCGCCCCGCTCCAGGAAGTATCCCGCCGCCGCGTCCGCGATGATCGCGTGCTCGATGCCCTCCTGGGCGAGTTCCCATGCGGTCAGGCGGGCGCCCTGGAGTCTCGGCCGGGTCTCGTCCACGTAGACGAAGAGCTTGCGCCCCTTCGCATGGGCCGCTCGGATCGGCGCCATCGCCGTTCCCACGTCGACCGTCGCGAGCGCGCCGGCGTTGCAGTGGGTGAGGATACGCGCGCCGCTCTTGAGGAGCTTCTCCCCGTGCTCACCGATCCGGAGGCACCGGTCGACGTCCTCCTGTGCGTACCGCTCCGCGGCCTCCACGGGGTCCGCTCCCGCCTTCGCGGCCTGCAGGATCGCCTCGATCGCGACGAACAGGTCGTGCCCCGTCGGCCGGGTCCTCTGGAGTCGCTCCGCGACCTGGGGGAGCGGCACGCCCTGGGCGTGCGCCTGCGCGAGCGCGTACGCCGCCGTCGCGCCGATCGCC
>JBQTHW010000128.1:0-3058 GCA_052389495.1 Methanobacteriota archaeon
CGTCGGAGGAGGCGGCGTCGCGCCGTACACGGTCGCGAACGACACGGTGTACGTCCCGGGCGCCATCTTGACCCACGTCAGGCCCCAGTCGTCCCGCGGCACGCCGTTCACGAGGATCGTGGACGGCCACGCGGGGCTCGTCGTCACGCGCAGGTAGCCGAACGAGTTCGGATCGGGTCCCGGGGCCGACGGATTCGACGTGTAGACGCCCGTCGTCGTGGCCGTCGCACCGGCGACGACCGTCACCTGTCGTGTGGCCGGCGGGTTGAATCCCGCGACGGGGCCGAACGACACGGTGTACGTGCCGGGCGCGGCCTCGCGCCACATGCCCCAGTCGTTGTTCGGCTGGCCGTTCACGAAGATCGTGCCCGGACCCGCGCCCTCCGTGAGGACGCGCAGGTAGCCGTTGATCGTGTAGTCGCCCTGTGCGACGGTAGTCTGGCCTGCGGTCGCGGTGACGTCGATGGGCGCCGGCGGCGCGAGGCCGCTCAGGTCGCTGAACGTCACCGTGTGCGGGCCCGGCGCGATCTTCATCCACGTCAGGCCCCACTCGTCGCGCGCCACGCCATCGACGATGACCTTCCCCGGCACCGCGGGGTTGGTCGTCACGCGCAGCAGGGCGGCGGCCTCCGGAGCGCCCACGCCGAGGTTGATCTGGGGGCACTCTTCGAGCGCGTACGTGTCGTCTGCCGTACCCGGCGTGCCGTCCGGACCCGGCGTTCCCGTCCTGCCGCATCCCGTCGTCGGGCCGCGGACCGTCCACGTCTTCGCCGCCGCGTCCCACGTTCCGAGGTTCGCGGGAAGCGTGTTCATGTACACGAGCGGCCGCCGGATCTCGACATACTGCCCCTGCGTCGGGTCCGCACCGATCGCCGTCAGGTTCGGGTCGTAGAACACGACGTCGCCCTGGGGGAACCGCATCAGGAACGACTCGTACGACCGGAGGTTCCAGTGGATCGGCGTGTAGTCGTACTTCCGCGATTGCCCGTACTGCGGGCTCCCGGCGCTCGTGTGGACGTACGCGTAGGGAGGCATCGGGTACCGGTCGAGTTCCGAAACGTAGTGGACCGTGCTCCAATCGTTCGAGTAGTCCGTCAGCACGGGCCCCATCTGCCAGTACGGGATGTCGTCCGTCCGATCGAACTGCCCGTTCGGGCCCGGCAGGGCGAGTTGCCAGAACTGGTACTGCATCGCGGAATCGATGTGGAAGTCGAAATTCGACGCCGCGAGGGCGCCCGTGAAGGAGAAGTCCTCGAACCAGGCGAGCTCCATGCCCCACCAGCCCGCGGCCCTCGACGAATCGAGGTAGTTGTGGATGTCGTCCGCCGTGTTGAAGCGGGCGTCAGGCCCCGGGTCCATGTAGGGCGTCGCGCCCCAGTAGAACCAGCGGGACAGGAGGACCTCCGTGCCCCAGGCGATGTGGTCGATCGTGACGTGGGTCGTGCCGTCCGCGTCGACCGTCCCGTACATGTTCGTCACGAACGGGACGTAAAACCACTCGAAGCTGCTCGAGATGTCGTAGAGGCCGAGGGACGTGGAGGAGCCCCCTTGTAGGACGAACCAGTTCCGCAGGGCCGTCTCCGCGGACCCGCGGAGGGAACAGTCCGGGTTCACGTTCGCGAGGTTGGCCCACCACGCCTGCGCCTCCGCCGCGTTCGCGGCGACGACGTTCAGGACGCGCCTCGACTCCGCGAGGTCCATCGTAAGCTCGACGTTCGAGCGGATGATGAAGCCGTCGACGCGGCTGAGGTCGATCGGGCAGCCGGCCGCGACGGCGTCGTTGATCTGCCGGCCGTTCATGTACTGCATGTGCCAGTCGAACTCGAGGCGGGTGCCCGCGGGAGCCTGCGCGTTCAGGACGGGCAGGAACACCGGGCTTGCGAGCGAGTAGCCGGTCACGTCGACGCCCGTGATCGACATCCGGAGGGGCGCGTAGAGAAACGGATTGTTCGTCAGCGCTCCGGGGAACAGGTCGCCCGGCGACGGGTACCAGCTCGTGTACGGGTACGTCGCCACGTCCTTGACGCCGGCGCGGGACGGCTGGCACAGCCCGTTCGCGACGGCGTCGTGGCTGAAACACTCTGCGTTCATCGCGCGGTCGCCGTAGATCGCGGTGCGGTAGTCCCACCACTCCCCGTACGGGACGTTGAAGAAGTCGTAGAACTCGTAGTCGATGCGGGCGGCGGCCTGCGGCTGCGCGCCCGTCGAGGCCGAGGCGCCGCGAGAGCCCGCCAGCGCGCCGACGAACGCCGCGGTCACCGTCAAGCCCACGAGGGCCATCACGAGGGCCCTTCGCCCGGTTACGATCGTCAAGCTGTCCCCTCCTCCAAGGACGCTACAGACGGGGAATCCGCGTCTTGTAATGCACGCATCCGTAATAAAGGCAGGGGGGCGGCGGACCTCACGTGGAATCAGACGCGGGAACAGGATCGCCCCAACGTTCGTTGAACAGGAACTCGTCCTGCACGAAGGCCCAGTGGCGGCTCGTCCGGTATCGGTCCGGTAGCACGGTCTCGAGGTAGTCCGCGGAGGCCCGCCGGTCGACGGGCGTGGGGCCGTCCGCCAAGAGGTCCCCCTGGACGCCGTACGGCAGGTAGACGTAGCCGATGCCGGGGGTGTCGGAGCCGCCGTACCGGTAGCGCCCGTACTCCGCGAGCCCCCGGATCCGGAAGAACCGCCGATCGGGGACGTACAGGAGGTCCTCCTTCCCCACGCCGCGAACCGGCTCGCCTCGTTCCACGACCCGCCGCAGGGTGGCCTCCGCCTCCTCCCGCGAGAGGCGCCCCTTCGCCTGCACGATCGCGAGGTTCGTGTCGCGGACCTTCTCCGACACTTCGCCGATGTACAGCCGCTGCGCCTCCCCGTTCGAGAGGGTCTTGAAGACGCCCTTCACGAGCCCTCCGCCGAGCTCGCTCCCGAACATCTCGAGCCCGCGCGGAGACCACAGGTTGACCGTACGCTGCAGCTCCTCGACGCCGAAGTTCGCGGCATCCAGAGCCGCCGCGACCGCGATCGCCTTCATGAGCTTCTCCCCCGCGGCAAGGTGGTACGACTCCTC
>JBQTHW010000129.1:0-3503 GCA_052389495.1 Methanobacteriota archaeon
GTCCCAACACACCGTCTGCCATTTTTGTCTCCCCCCTACAGCTTTCGCACCTTCACGGAATTTCCTACGACCGATTCCACGATCACATGCTCGTCCGTCCCGATCCCATCGTCCGCGATAGCCTGGAGGAGCGTCCTCCCACGGGCCTCCGTGACGACGACGATCTGCCCGGGCTGGCCCGGCCGGATGGGGACCGACACCTGACCTTTGAACCCTACGAGGTCCTCCAGATTGACGCGGGTCTCGGCCTGGGCCTTCACGAAGACATTGAACATGAGGAGCCACACGCCGCCTGCCGTCAGGCCCGCGAGGGCAACCGCGAGGACCGCCGTAAGCAGGGGAGTGTAGCCGATGCCCTCGAAGATCGTCCCGAAGGCGCCGAAGGCCGTGCCGAAGGCCCCGACGACCGGGAGGCTGATCGGGCTCACTCCCGTGTCGGCGTCCGTACCGACGTCACCCCCGACGTCGAAGAAGTCCCCGATGTCCCCGAGGATGAGGACGAGGACGAGGAAGACGAAGAAGATCAACATGATGAGCGTGTAGCCGCTCATCTCCAAGCCGAACACGGAGACCATGGGGTCAGCGCTCCTCCGGGCCCCGCCAGGCTCGCGTCGCGGCCGTCTCCTTCTTCGACGGAAGCCGCACGGCCTCGCCCGCGTCGACGGCGCGCGCCCCGCAGTTCCAGCAGAACGCGTCGGCCGCCTTCAGCTTGACGCCGCAGAACGCACAGAAGTTGGTCTGCCCTCCGCCCGGCCGGGAGGAGGAGCTTGCGTGCGGGCCGACAGACGCCGGGGTCGGCCCGGGGCCCCTGCGCTCGGGCTTCGGCGTGGCCGGCGACGTCGGGGCGGCGGCCCGAGGTTCCGCGTCGAACACGGCGCCGCACTCCGTGCACTTGGGGTCGCTCTCCGATGCGACCGCTCCGCAGATCGGGCAGACGTAACCGCGGAAGACGACGCCTCGATCCCCGAAGCCGAGGTTCCGGTTCGGCTTGAACCCGAGGCCCCGTGCGGGGTCGAACTGCAGCGGGCGGCCCGGTTCGAACGCGAGCTGCCGCCCCGGATCGAAGGTCAGCTCCCGGTCCGGGTTGAAGTTGAGAAGGTCCCCCACGGTCCCTCCGCCTCGTCCGCATGCGAGATAACCGGACGCGCTCGGATAAACATTATGATGGCTATCCTCAGAGAACGACCCGTCGCTCCTCCTTGACGACGTTCAGGACGACCTGCGTGTACGTGCTCTCGACGTACTCCATCGAGCCGAGCCGCTTGATGAACGCGTCAAGCTCCTTCGTGGTGCGCAGTCGGACAACGACGACGGAGTCCCACTCGCCCGTGATGTCGTACACATGGGTGACGCGGTCGTCCTTCGCGATTCTCCGCTGGACCTCGAGCATCTTCCCCTTGTGGATCTTGACCCCCACGACCGCGAGGACGTCGAACCCCAGCCTCGCCTCGTCGACGAGGGGCGCGTAGCCGAGGATGACCCCCTCTGCCTCGAGCCGCCGGACGCGGTTTGAGACCGTGCTGATGCTCGCCTTGACGGCCTTCGCGATGTCCCGGTACGACTTCCGCGCGTTCTCGTTCAGATGCTTGAGGATCTCGAGATCGAGCTCGTCGAGCCGCGCCGTCGGCGTCATCCGGGACGGCCTGCGCATCGGGCCGCCGCGTAAGACCCTTGCGCATCCGGTGAGGCAGCCTCCGGAACCGGATTTCGCGCTCCGGACCGTACATTGTCGTGTCGCCCGTGAGTGATTCCGGCCAACTGTCCGATTCTTGGCCGACAAGTCTTATATATGTACGTCAAAATGCCTTGGCGAGGCTACGGGGCGGCGTAGCCGGACGACGCGAACGGGAAGGGCGGTTCTTGGGAGGAATTCGATGAAAGCGAAGAAGGGAAACGGCGTGGACGCGGTCCTCAGGCGCATCGAGACGGAGAAGATCCGGTGGATCGATCTGCAGTTCGTGGACCTGCTCGGTGCGCTGCAGCACATCACGATCCCCTCGACGTCGCTCGGACCCGAGGAATTCAAGCGGGGCGTGGGCAAGCTCGACGGCTCCTCGATCAAGGGCTTCAAGGAGATCCACGAGTCGGACATGGTGATGAACCCGGACCCGTCGACGTTCGCGGTCCTGCCGTGGTACGAGGGCGAACACCGGACCGCGCGCATGGTCGTCGACGTCCACGAGGGCGGCACCCACGAACGGTTCACCCGCGACTCCCGGTTCATCGCCCAGAAGGCCGCCGGGTTCGCCGCGGAGATGGGCTACGACACGACGTACTGGGGCCCCGAGATCGAGTTCTTCGTGTTCGACGGGATCCGGCTCTTGCCGACGCCCGACCACGTGCGGAACCCGTGGTCCGGGGCGGGCTACGAGATCGTCTCCCGCGAGGCGCCGTGGCAGGACACCGGTGGCAAGAACTTCCCGATCCGGTTCAAGGAGGGGTACTACCCCGCCCCGCCCGTCGACACGCTCCAGGACTTCCGGAACGAGGCGTGCCGTGTCCTGATCGACCATTTCGGGGTGACGCTCGACGCCCACCACCACGAGGTCGCGACGGCGGGCCAGTGCGAGATCGACATGCGCTACGGCGAGCTCGTCCCGATGGCGGACAACACGGTCACGTACCGGTACGTCATGAAGATGGTCGCGCACAAGATGGGCATGATGGCGACGTTCATGCCGAAGCCGATCTTCGGCGACAACGCGAGCGGGATGCACGTCCACCAGAGCCTGTGGACGAAGGGCAAGAACGCGATGTACGACCCGGACGACGAGTACGCGGAGATCAGCCAGACGTGCCGGTACTACATCGGCGGTCTCATGGACCACGCGCGGGCCATGTGCGCATTCACGTGCCCGACGACGAACTCGTACCGCCGGCTCGTGCCGGGCTACGAGGCGCCCGTGTTCATCGCGTGGTCGAAGCGGAACCGCTCCGCGAACGTGCGCATCCCCGTGTACTACCGTGGGATCGAACACGCGAAGCGGATCGAATACCGCACCCCGGATCCGTCCTGCAACCCCTACCTGTCGTTCGCGGCGATGCTGTGCGCCGGCCTCGACGGCGTCAAGCGGAAGCTCGACCCGGGCGACCCCGTCGACGAGGACCTGTACCACCTGAGCGCCCACAAGCGCAAGGAGTACGGCGTCCGGGAGCTGCCGGGATCCCTCAAGGAGGCCGTCGAGTTCCTGCAGACGGACTACATGTTCCTCAAGGCCGTGTTCGCGCAGGACCTGCTCGACAAGTACGAGGAGATCAAGCTCGACGAGAACCTGCAGACGACCCTGCGGCCGTCCCCGTACGAGTTCTACCGGTACATGGACGTGTAGCCGGGCGGACCGGTCACGCGGCCGGCGGCGTGTCGACGTCGGCCTCGCCTTCGATCGCTCGACCGGCCAGCGCCTTTAAGCCGGGGGACGCTTCTCTATTCTCCTGACGCATGGCCGAGAAGACCGACGGGGTCGCGGAGGAGCGTCGGATCCTCAAGGAGGCGAAGATTCTCG
>JBQTHW010000130.1:0-2057 GCA_052389495.1 Methanobacteriota archaeon
ACCCGCGTCGGAGGGGCGGCTTCCGCAGGCCGCGCGGCTCACGGCGCCCGACTACGGCTTTGTGCACCAACCCGCCGTGCCGTCGGTCCCCGGGGCCATGCGGTGGGGGCCCGCCATCGGATACGGATTTCTGGCGGCTCTCCTCGGGGGCGCCGTTTGGGGGGTCATCCTCGGGGTGACAGAATACATCTTCGCCCTCCTCGCCGTCGGCATCGGAGCGTTCATCGGCTGGGCGATGCGACGGGGCGCCGGCCGCGTCAGCGTCGGCGTGATCGGTGTCGCGGCCGTGCTGACGCTATTCTCGGTGTATATCGGTGAAATCGTCGCAATCTCCATCTGGATCATGCCGTTGGGAGGGACACCCGCGGACGCCGTCGCAATCTACCCGCTCGTCGCGGCGGGCTCCCCCGGAGACACCTTCCTATCGTACGTGTTTGGCCTGATTGGCGTCGCCGTGTCGGCACGTTATCTCTGGCGCGAGATGGGCGCACAGCGCTACGCGGAACGCGCTTCGGGGTACCCTCCGATCGGGATGCGCGGACCGGGTGGCGAGGTGGGCCCTCCGCCCGTCCCGACAACGCTCACGGCGGCCGCGCCGCTGCCGAGCGTTGAGGTCCGCATACGAAAGTCGACCCGCGTGCTCGCTCGGGTGACGGTCCCGACGCCGGACTCGCACTCCGTCGACTTGGAGTTCGAGAGCCTCTTCGGGACGGCGACGGTCGAGGTCGACGGGAAGCGGCACACGAAGGTCCGCGTCTGGGGGCGCGAGAAGGTCGTCGACCTAGAGCTGCCCGGGACCAACCCGCAAAAGTTGTCCGTGCGGTTCTGGGGGAGCGTCACGCCGCGAATCGACATCTCCTGGAACGGGAAGCTGGTCCAGAGCGTGTAATATCGCTCCCGATACCTCGTCTCGCGCCGGCAACCCTTATCTGGTCGCGGGCCATCCCCCGAGGCCGGGGTATGAGGAGGGCGGCTCTCGTTCTGTCGGCTCTTGCGATGAGCTTCGTGCTTTTGTCTGTCACCGGCGCGACCGCCGTGAGCGGCACGATCGCGTTCTCGACGCCCGTCGTGATCGGTTTCGTGAAGGGCGACGACTGGGAACCCGACGTCGCGGCGGACGGCCGCGGCAACGTGTACGTGGCGTGGGCCCACTTCGGGGACATCCGAGGCTGTGACACGTGCTCCGATCCCGCCGCGTTGATCCAGATCTCGCACGACGGCGGGCGGACGTGGGGCGGGCCGAAACCCCTGAACCCGTTCCCGGAGGGCGCCGACGCGACGTACCAGATCGACCTCCAGGTCAAGGTCAACGCGGCCGGGAGCGTCTTCGTCGCGTACCTCGAGGGCAAGGACACCGTGTTCCAGAGGTCCGACGACCTCGGGAGCACGTTCACGACGCCTCTCGCCGTGAACGCGGACGTCAAGAATTCCTGGACGGACAAGGTCGGTCTCGCGGTCCGCGGAGCGGACGTCTACGTGTCGTACAGCATCGCGCAGCGGTTCTTCGTCTCCGCAAGCCACGACGGCGGGAGGACGTTCCGCTCGACACAGGTCAACGCGCGGTCGAGCGACTACGCGTGGACCCTTACCTCCGGGGGCGTCGTCGACTCGAAGGGGAACGTGTACTTCAGCTGGGTCGGAATCCACCAGAGCGGGAACGCGCTCGGCCCCCAGGACCTGTTCCTGACGAAGTCCACGGACGGCGGACGATCGTGGTCCTTCCTCAACGTCGACCTCGGCGTACCGCCGGGGCCGGACTGCCTCGAGTTCTCCTGCGGCTGGGACTTCTGGGGCCCGCAGATCGTCGTCGGTGTCGACCGGGGCGACAACCTCTACGTGCTGTACAATGCGGGCGAGACGGACCAGGGACCCGCGCGAGTGTGGTACCGCAGCTCGACGGACGGCGGGAGGACGTGGTCCGCCCGGGTCACGATTCACGACGACATCGGGGACGGGAACGCCCTCTTCCCGGCGATCGTGGGCGGCGAGGCGGGCCGTGTCCACGCCTCCTGGATGGACAGCCGGACGGGCCGGTTCCGGACATGGTACCGGACGTC
>JBQTHW010000131.1:0-19222 GCA_052389495.1 Methanobacteriota archaeon
TTGAACGTAACGCGATGGCTCCGGCCGCCGGCGTCCGAGGCCGTGATGTCGACGGCGTACGATGGCTGTGCGGTCAAGGGCACTTTCACGACAAAACTCCCGGCCGCGTACGCCTGACCCGGAACGCTGGAGCACGCGTGCGGGGTTCCTTCGACCTCCTCGATGCTTGAGGACGTGATCACCATGCTGTTCACGCTGACCCGGAGATCATCGCGGGCCACGCCGACGTTGTCGGTCGCCCGAAACAGCACGAAGAGACCCGAATTCGATCCCCGGGTGATCGTCACCGTCCAGGCCGCGACCGCGGTGCACAACACGCTGGCGGGATCCGGCGCCGGGTTCAGCGAAGGGTCGTAGACGCCCACCGTGATCCCGTGGATCGTCGGCGCCGTGAAGTCCGCGATCGGCTGGTTCAGGAGGAGGATCCAGAACGCGAGCCAACTGAAGAAGTACGTGCCGCCCTGGCCGAACCAGTCTCGACGTTTGAACGTCTCGACGGACACCCCGACGAGCGGGAAGACGAAGTACAGACCGCCGAACATGAACAGGCCGATGAGGAATGCCCCCAGAGGGTGCAGCCCGACGACCGTCGCGCCGAACGAGAACAGGGCGCCCACGACGGCCCACGCCACGACGAAGACGGCCATCCTCGCGGACGAGATCTCCTTGCGCATGAATTCGACTTCGTCGAACTCCGGCGCGGCCCAGCCGGGCTCCTCGTCCTTCCGCTTCCGACGGGCCACGGCGCGTCGAAACGGAGGGTCCTTCAAAAACCTTCGCTCAGGGCTCCACGGCTCCCCCGAGTCGGTTGCGGAACGCCTCGATCTCCAGGGTGAGCTGCCGGAGGGAGACGAGCATCGCGCCGACGAGCAGCCCGCCGACGAAACCGCCCGGCGCGCCGGTTAGGACGCGCGTGAGGTTCGTCGATTCGTACGGCGTCAGGAGCTGCGTGAAGCCGTCCACGCCGATTGGAAGGAGGCCGACGAACACGACGATCCCGCCCGCACGCGCGGCGCCGAGCCGACGAAGCGCGCGGCGCAGGGGCGAGGGCAGGCCGTTCAGGATCACCTCGCCCGTCGTCGATGCGGGGATCGCGAAGGCGGCCGCGACGAGTCCTAGGTTCGCGAAGACGTACATCGACGTCATGCGCGCGTCGATCGGCAGCTGGTTCCCGTTCAGCTCGAAGGAACGGTACGCGAGCTGGTGGCACTGGACGTCGCCGAACGTGTACACGAGGCGCGCGTACGGGTGGAACGTCCCCCACACGGACGCGAAGTCGAGGACGTTCGCGCCGCCTCGCGTCTCGTTGTAGAAGGATCCGGGCGCGACCGTGAAGGGGGCGAGGAAAAGCGATCCGGTCCACAATAGGTTCAGGGCGAGGACCGCGAGGAGGGCCTTGCTCCATGTGAGCCGGGCGAGGAGGGCGCCCGCCATCGAGGGCAGGAGACGCCTCCTCCGGATTATACCTTTGCCCACGCGCATCGGTCCGGGTTCACTTCGCGTACCGGGCAGGATTCTTGTCGAAGCTGGCCTTGCAGCCCGCGGAGCAGAAGTAGTACGTCTTGCCCATGTGCGACGAGCTGCCCGCGGCGCGCTTCGGATCGACCGTCATCCCGCAGATCGGGTCTCGTTCCATCGTTCACCTCCCTTTCTTTCGTACGGTACGCGTGGACGCTCAGGAAATCCTCGGCCGGAACCGGCGCAACGCCATCGAATTCGTGACGACGGAGACGGAGCTGAAGCCCATCGCCGCGCCCGCGAGGATGGGGTCGAGGAGGACGCCGAGGCCCGCGAGGACGCCCGCGGCGACCGGGATCAACGCCGTGTTGTACGCGAACGCCCAGAACAGGTTCTGCCGGATCTTCCGGACCGTCCGCCGGCTGAGCTGGATCGATGCGACGACGTCCCGGAGGTCGTCCTTGATCAGGACGATTCCGCCGGCCTCCATCGCGACGTCCGTACCACTCCCGAGGGCGATCCCGACGTCGCTCTGCGCCAACGCCGGCGCGTCGTTGATCCCGTCCCCGACCATCGCGACGACCTTGCCCTGCCCCTGGAGCTCCTTGATCTTCGCGGCTTTGTCGCCCGGGAGGACCTCGGCGATCGCGCGGTCGACGCCCGCCTGGCGGGCGATCGCCTCCGCCGTGCGGCGGTTGTCGCCCGTCAGCATGACGACCTCCACGCCCATCGCCTTCAGCGCCCGGACCGCCTCGGTCGAGTGGTCCTTGAGCGTGTCCGCGACCGCGACGATGCCCGCGAGCCGGCCGTCCAGCGCGACGAGCATCGCGGTCTTCCCTTCCGCCTCGAGGCGGTCGAGCGCGGTCCGCGCGGCTTCGATCCCGATCCCGGCCTGGGCCATCAGCGCCCGGTTGCCGAGCAGGACGCCGCGGCCCGAGACCTGGGCCCGCACCCCGAGACCCGGGATCGCCTCGAAGTCGGAGGGCTCGTCGAGGGGCATCCCCCGTTCCCGGGCGGCCCGGACGATCGCCTCGCCGAGGGGGTGCTCGGACCCCTTCTCCGCGGACGCCGCGAGGCGCAGCAGGTCCGCCTCCGTCGAGCCGAGCGAAACGACGTCCGTGACGGACGGCGTTCCCTTCGTCAGCGTGCCCGTCTTGTCGAAGACGACCGTCGTGAGCCGGTGCGCCTTCTCGAGGTACTCGCCGCCCTTGATCAGGAGGCCGTTCTCCGCGCCCTTCCCCGTCCCGACCATGATCGCCGCGGGCGTCGCGATCCCGAGGGCGCACGGGCATGCGATGATCAGCACGGCGACGAGGACGAACAGGGCGGCCGTGACGGGCGTGTGGAGGCCGTAGCCGCGCGCCATCGGCTCGAACGCCGCGTACGCGAGGAAGTACCAGACGAGCGCCGCGCCGACGGCGATCGCGATGACGGACGGCACGAAGTACGAGGCGACGCGGTCCGCGAGCTTCTGGATCGGCGCGCGGGCGACCTGCGCGTCCTCCACGAGCTTGATGATCTGGTTCAGGGTCGTGTCCGCCCCGACCTTCGTGGCGCGCGCCTTGAGGAACCCCGTCTTGTTGATCGTCGCCCCGATCACCGTGTCCCCCGCCCCCTTGTCGACGGGGATCGACTCCCCCGTGATCATGGACTCGTCGAGGGCCGAGTAGCCCTCCACGATGACGGCGTCCACGGGGACCCGTTCGCCCGGGCGCACGACGACGACGTCGTCGAGCTGCACGAGCTCGATGGGGACCTCCTCCTCCTGCCCGGCACGCAGCACGTGCGCGGTCCGCGGCGCGAGGTCCATGAGCTTCCGGATCGCGTCGCTCGCCCTCCCCTTCGCAATCTCCTCGAAGAACTTCCCGAGGAGAATGAGGCCGATGATCACCGCGGCGGTGTCGTAGTACGTCGAGGGGTCCGCGACGGGCACGCCGAGGAACGGGAGGAACGTCACGACGGCGCTGTAGCCCCAAGCCGCGGACGTGCCGATCGCGATGAGGACGTCCATGTTCGCGCTCCGGTTCCGGATCGCGTCGCGGGTCCCGCGATAGAACCGCCAGCCGGCGACGAACTGGACGGGCGTCTCGACGGCGAAGAACGCGACGTTCGCCGCGCCGGCCGCGTCCATGAGCCACCACCCGAGCTCCATTCCGAGGGCGACGACGAACAGAGGCAGCCCGACGGAGAGGCTGAAGGCCGTCAGGAGCTTCAGACGCCGCATCTCCTTCTCCGGCGCCGTGAAGGTCTCGAGACACGTCTCCGAGCAGAAGTGGTGCGTCCGGCCGCGGACCACGGCGGTCAGGACCGCCGTCGCCTCGTCGACGTACATGCCGCACACGGGGTCCGTCGCCATGATCGTCCGCCCGGGCCGCGCCCGGGCGAGGATTCGCGCACGGGTCCGTCGGCTATAGGCCTTGCGCTCCGCGCGCCTCGGGTCCGGGCCTCATCGGTACATCGACCCCGTCTCGACCTCCGGGGCCACGGCCGGCTGCGCCTGGGTCTTGAGCCGCCGGAGGTGCTCCTCGAGAACCCGGGCCTGCTCCTGCAGGGGAGCGAGGTCCACCTCGAGCTCGGGGAGGAGGTCGTCGAGCGCCTGCGTGATCGCGACGGCGGCCTTCGCGTCGGGCTGGTTCGGACGCGCCTCCGCGAGGAGGGCGATCACGTCGAAGTCCTGCCAGCGACCCTCGTTCAGGAGGACGCCCGACACGCCGGCGATCATCCCGGTGTCGAGCTGCTTGATCCTCCGCCGGTCGAGCTCCGCCCGCGCCCGGTCCGTCGACCCGACCCCCCAGACGCCGGGCGCGGTGTCCCGCAGGACGTCGTCCGCGGGGAGGCCCTCGAGGGCGACGATCTGGCGTACGTGCTGCGACTGGGACCACCGCAGAAGGGCGTGGGCGATCGGCCGCATCGCGCGGTGCGGGAGCGGGACCTCGCAGATGAACATCGCGAGCTTCGACGGGGCGTGGGCGTAGACGCGGGCGGGGAACTTCGGCTTCTTCGCGTAGATCATCGACAGGGCGGGGAGGTCCGCGGACTCGAGGGCGCACACCTGGTCGACGGGCATCCGCATGATCAGGTACGTCGTCGCGATCGTGCTCACGAGCCCGACGCTCGGGAACGCCGCGACGACCGTGCCCCCGCGCAGGTCGACCTCCTTGAACGTCCGGATCTCGACCTCCGACAAGGCCCCGTCCCCCGGCGGTCCGCATGCGCCGGGCGACTAAGTACGTTTGGTCCTGTCCGGAGCCCTCGCGCTGGGATTCGCAGGGATTTATACATCCCGGCATATTTTTATAGGCAGGAGGCGATGGAGCGGCCCGAGGTCACGGCATGAACGTCCCCCCTCCGCAAGGAAGTGGCCAGCCGATGCCCCCTCCGTACCCGATGGGCTACGGGATGATGATGGGGATGGAGAACGCCCTGAGCAAGCGCATGATCTGGGGCCTGAACGCCGTCGGGCTCGGCCTGATCTACCTGGGCTTCCTGTTCCACCTGTCGGGCACGGCGGATCCGAACGTCCTGGGCGCCGCGCGGTTCTTCGCGTTCTCGGGCGGCCTGTTTGGCGCCCTCATCGCGATCGCCGGAGCGCTCGGAAGCCGCCGCACGACGGACATGCAGAACCTCGGCCTGTTCATCTGGGCCGGGTTCCTTCTCGTCTTCACGAACTTCGTCGTGGCGCTCTTCTGACCTAGCCGAGCGCGCGGATCGCGGCGGCGAACTCGGGCGCGACGCTGACCTTCGTCCACGCCGACGGGACCGTGTCCGTCGCGACGACCTCGTCGCACGCCTTCAGGTTGTCCGCGGCCTTGCCGACGAACAGGCCGTGGACGCACAGGGCGAGGACCCGGCGGGCGCCCTGCGTCCGCAGCTCCCCCGCGACCGTCGCGATCGTCCCGCCCGTCGAGATCACGTCGTCCACGATCGCCACGGACTTCGCGCGCACGTCGAGCTTCTTCGGGGTGAGGCGGACCGTGTACGAGTCGATCCGCTCCTTCTCGAGATGGTCGTACGGCTTCCCCGCCACGGAGGCGGCCTCCTTCACGTGCCGAATCGCGCCCGCGTCGGGCGCGAGGATCACGTCGACGTCGGCGCGTTTGAGGTACCGACCGAGGGCGGGCATGCCGCTCACCTCGCGCGCCCGGATCGGGAACATGTGCAGGATGTCGGGGTTGTGCACGGCCATCGTGAGGAGCTCGTCCGCATCGATGGCGATGTGCTTCGCGAGGGTCTTCGCGGAGACCGCCTCCCCTTCCAGGAACCGCTTGTCCTGGCGCCCGTAGCCGAAGTACGGGACGACCGCCGTGAGGCGACGCGCGCCGGCGTCGCGGATCGCGTCCATCAGCAGGAGCAGCTCGACGACCTTCGGGTCCGGCCACGTCGACTGGACGAGGACGACGTGCTCCCCCGCGACGGGACCGAGCAGCCGGATGTACCGCTCCCCGTCGGGGAAGCCGCCCGGATGGCGCTCGAACGTCACGTCGACAAGGTCCGCCCGGAGCTCGGACGACAGCGCGCGGGCAAGGGCCAGGGACGCGGATCCGCCGACGACCTTCACGGGCGGTCAATCCGCGAGCGCTATTTCAACGTGCTCCGGACGACGTCTCGGCGAAGCGCGGCTCGAGGCTGATAACCGCCGCGTAGCGTTCTTATAGCGTGCCGCCCCGTGATTCGGCGACGAGACATGGGCGGACTCTCCTTCCTGGCCCGGCTGGGGGAGCGCCACCGGCGGACCTTGGTCCTCGTCGCGCTCCTGACGACCTTCGCGGGCGCGGACCTCGCGCTGAACCGACCGAAGGGGTCGGATGCCCAGTGGTTCGCGATCCCGTTCCTGGCGGCGGGCGCGGCGCTCTTCGCGTGGGCGGTCTGGCCCCGCGGCGTCGCGCCGGCCAAGACTCGCTCGTCCCTCGCGTCACGGGTCCTCGGAGCGATCACGTGGAGGGGTCGGCTGATCCCGTACTTCCCGGTCTTCGGCGTCGCGTTGATTGCGGCGGACCTCGCGTACAACGCCACCGTGTCCGCGACGCCGGCCATCCTGACCGAGGACACGATCGTCCTGCTCGCGGCGGGGAGCCTCGTGGCCTACGGGTTCGTGCCCCCTCGCTTCGCGCGGGAGCGCGACTTCGTCCTCGTGTTCTTCCTCGCCCTCAACGCGATCCTCGTCGTGCCGCTCCTGGCGGCCCGGGCGTTCTACCAGGACTTCGAGCGGTCCGTCGACCTGTATTCCTGGACGGCCCTCGCCCCACCGGTGAGCGGGGTGCTCTCCGCGATCGGCGTGGACAACACGGTGCACGCGGTCGCCGGGTCGACGGCTCCCGGCCTCACGTTCGTGCCGGTGAACCTCGGCTTCCAGGTGACCGTCGTGATCACGACGGCCTGCTCGGGCATCTATTCGTTCGGTATCTTCGCGTCCGCGTTCGTCGCGTTCGTCCTCACGGAGTTCGAACGGCCGACCCGACGCATGTGGGTCCTCCTCGGCCTCGGATTCCTCGCGGCGTACGCCGCGAACGTGCTCCGGATGGTCGCCATCGTGCTCGTCGGGTACTACACGGACACGGCGGAGACGGACCTACAAAACATGCTCGTCGCGCACTCCTACGCAGGGTGGCTCATCTTCCTCGCATGGATCGCGCTGTTCTGGGGCGTCCTCCTGAAGGCGCTACCCGTCGCCCGGTCGTCGGAGCCTGCGGCCGCGCCGCCCGCGCCTCGCGTCACGGCACGATGCCGCATCTGCGGGGACGCGCTGAGCCCGGCGATCCCCGCGACGAGGTGCGCGTGCGGCGCGATCCACCACGAGGCGTGCCGCGGCACGTCGGCCGGGTGCCCGGCGTGCGGCCGCACCTTCCGAATCGATCCGGGGATTCCGTCGCGAGGCGCCTAGTCGGGGCGACGTGCGGAAGAGTGCGCCGACAGCAGCGCCCGCGTGTCGTCCGGGCCGCAGTTGAGCAGGGCGTCCATCGTCGAGAGATTCGGGACGAAGGCGCCCCACAGTTGCGGGTAGGGCCGCGGCCGGAACTCGGAGTACTCGAGGCTCACGTCGCGAAAGCGGGAGACGTCGAGGTAGTCCCTGCCTCCCGCGCCGGACACGTACGTCGTCCCGCCGACGGCGCGGACGAGCTCGAGGATCCTGCCCGTCGGGTCCGTCGAGGACGGCGTGGGAAGACGCGACGCGTGGACGACCTTCGTCGTCACGCCCAGGGCCTCCCGGAGAAATTCGAGGAAGCGCACATTGAGGTCGACGAGGCGCCCCCACGTCCGTCCGCGAAGGATCCGGCCGAGGTCCGGGGCATACTCCCGGAAATGAGGCGCCCTCGCGTAGTTCGCCTCGACGGTCATCCACAGCCGCTCCGCCCACGGCGTCGCCGGGTCGATTTCGACCTCTCCGATCGGTCGGCGCGAGGGAGACCGCACGGGGATCGTAAGCCACGCAGGCCCCCGAGGCGTCTTGATCCGGCAGCGGTTGTGGTAGCCGTTCTTCGAATACTGCGCCGTGTCGTAGAGGACGAACACGTCGGCACGAGCCATCTTCCGGAAGAACCCGGGGTACGGCGCGAAGTTCGGCTGGTGGATCGCGACGGCGGTCATGGCGGGGCCTCGCGGTACAGGAAGATCGTGAAGTCGTGTGGGAGGTAGTCGTGGCGCAAGCTCACGCGCGGCGTCAAGGTCCTCGCGAAGCGCAGGATCGTGGCGGGGTCGTAGAAGTGCCGGCCCGTTGGACGGGTCGACGCCCAGCGGCTCAGCATGTTCACCCCGACGCCCCGTCGGGACGCGGACCACGCCTCCTGCAGGAGGGACCGCATCTCCCGCTCGTTGCGCCCCGTCTCAAGGTTGTGGAGGCCGGACGAGAGTACGTAGTCGTACGAGCCGTCGAGCCCGCTTCGCAGGACGTCGCGAACCTCGAACGATGCGGCGGAGAACTTCCGGCGGCACGCTTCGACGAACCGAGGCGACAGGTCGACGCCGGAGTAGTCGAGGGCACGGACGGTCGGGCGGAGGAACTCGTACAGATGGCCGAGGCCGCACCCCACGTCGAGCAGCGAGGCCCCCTCGAGGGGACCGATCGACGCGAGGACCTCGAACCGCAGGCGCTGCCCGCGCTCGCTCCAGTCGAGCGCCTTCGGGACGTCGCCGTACCGACGGTAGCGGGACTCGAAGAACGGCCTCACGCTCATCGTGCGACGGTGCCGCGCACGCGCGGCGCCGCTGCGGCGTCCCTCGCGCGCGGACGGACCCACGCGCTCACCAGAACATCTTGTAGATGACGAACCCTTCCGCGTAGTCGTACCCGCTCTGCGCACCGCGCGTCCGCGCGAGGCTGCGAAAACTCTCCTCGTCGAAGTACGGGCGGCGCGTGACCTGGCTCGCGTACTGCCGCAGCGCGGCGAGCTTCATGCCGAGGGTCTCCGTGATGTCGATGAAGAGGCTCGGGGTGAAGGAGTGGCTCCCGTACCGGAGGATCTCGAACTGAAGGAGCGTTTCCCGCCGGCGGAACGTGCGGATCGCGGTCAGCGCGACCGTCTCGTGGTCTTGGTGCGGGTCGTCCGTGAAGGGCACGAACACGAGGTCCGGCCGAATCGTGTCCTGGAGCTTCTCCATCTCGAGCATGATCTCGTGGCGGTGGTCCGGCAGCTGGCGGTTCGGGAAGTCGTAGATCCGGGCCCTCTTCACGCCGAGGCTCACGGCGGCGGCCTGGTACTCGCGGAAACGCAGGTCCGGGTCGTCCGGCGTCTCGTCCTCGCAGCGCGAGAAGATCGCCGCGTGGATCTCCGCGCCGTTCTTCCCGAAGCGCGCGACGGACCCGCCGCACCCGAGCTCGATGTCGTCGGGGTGGGCGCCGACGGCGAGCACCTTCGTTGGCGCGAGACGAACGGAGTCCGCCATGCATCGCGAGGTCGCGTCCCGCAACAAAAAGGCGTAACACTTGGTTCTCAGATGCGATAACGTCCCCCGAGGGAGGGGACGGCGGCTCCCTCGCGGAAGGCCGCGCCGTGGCGAGGAGCGTATCGCGTCTGATAACGATGTCGAAAGGCCCTTCCAACGCACCCGGGTTGCGCGCACGGACCACGCATGACGGACGAGGGGACCGGATCCGCGGCCCCGCGGAGCCTCCGAGAGACGGCCGCGAAGGGCACGTTGCTCATCGTGGTCCTCAAGGTCACGGGCACCGCGATCGGGCGGATTTCCCAGCTCATCCTCCCGTTCTACCTGCTCCCCTCCGACTTCGGGATCTTCGCCCTGGCGTCGTTCTTCTTCGGCTTCCTGACCCTCGCGAGCGACCTCGGCATGTCGACGGACCTCATCCGGCGACGGGGGGACTTCGAGGAGGCCGCGAGGACCGCGTTCGGACTGAGGCTCGTCCTCGCGGTGGGCGGCATCGTCGGGTCCCTCGGCGTCGGGCTCGGGGCGGCCTTCCTGTTCGCGGAGCCCCGCGTCACCCTCCCGATCGTGGTCCTCTCGATCGGCCTCCTGTTCCAGGCGACGAGCATGGTTCCGCGGGCGATCGCGCTCCGCCGCCTCGACTACCGTCGCGGCGCGGTCCCGGACCACATCGGGAAGTTCACGGGGAGCCTTGCGACGATCGGGCTCGCGATCGTGGGCCTCGCCTACTGGAGCCCCGTCTACGGGACGGTCCTCGGCCTCGGCCTCGGAGCGTCGCTCCAGATCGCGTCCTCCCGGTGGAGGCCGCGCGCGGGGTTGCGGGCCGACCTCGCGCGGGACATCCTCCGGTTCGGGCAGTTCGTCACGCTCACCTCGTTCGCGAACTTCGTCGCCCACTCGATCGACGCCGCCTTCGTCGGGCTGTTCCTCGGCGTCACGGCCCTCGGGATCTACGCGTTCGCGTACTCCTGGGGCGTGTACTTCGTGAGCAACCTGTCTTCCGTGTTCGGCGCCGTCGCGTACCCGCTGTTCGCGCACATCGCGGACGCCCCGGCCCGGCTCCGGCGCGCGTACCTCGGGAACCTCCGCTACTACGCATACGCCGCGGCGCCGGTCGGTGCGGGGATCGTGGTCCTCGCGCCCCTGTTCGTGGAGACGATTTACGACGCGACATGGCTCGCCGCGGTCGTCCCGATGCAGATCCTCGCCGTCGTGGGCCTGTTGCTCGGATTCGCGGGCATCGCCGGCGACGCCCTGTACGCCCTCGGCCGGTCGCGTCGCGTGTTCCTCCTGTCCGCGGCGGAAGCGGTCCTCCTCGTCGTCTTGTTCCCGGTCGCGACGACGCGGTTCGGTCTCGTCGGGACGAGCCTTGCGGCCGCCGCGGGGGCGGCGTTTCTCGCGGGCGCGCTGTCGAGGTCCCTGTGCCGGGAGCTCGGGATCGCCTGGCGGGAGTGGCTTCGTGCGATCGGCGCCCCCTGCCTTGCCGTCGTCGCGATGGCACCCGTGGCCTTCGCCCTCCTCCCGTCGGTTCCGCGCACGCCGCCCCACCTTGCCCTCGCTCTCGGCACGTTCGCGCTCGTCTTCGTCGGGCTCCTGCAGGCCATCACGTCGGGCCGGTTCCTCTCCGAGTTCCGCCGGATTCTCGTGCTCGCAACGAGGTAGAGCGATGGAGGCGGTGACGAGGACGGAACCGAAGGAGACGCTGGGCCTGATCGTCCCGACGCGGAACCGGCTCGAATACCTTCGGCCGCGATTGCCCGTGTGGGCCGGCGCGGGGTTCGACGAGGTCCTCGTGGTGAACACGCCGGGCGACCCCGCGGTCGCGGCGGACATCCGCATCGTGTGCGAGTCGCTCGGCATCCGGTACGTCGAGACCCTACGCAGCCTCCGGGACCTCCGCTCCAAGGCGAGGAACCTCGGCGCGCGGTCGGCTCGGACGACGTGGATCGTGTTCTCGGACGACGACGTGGACGCGATCGCGGACGTCGACCATGGCGCCTTCGAGGCGGCCGCGCGCGGACGGGACTGGCTCGCGGGTCCGGTCGGAGACATCGTCGTCCTGCACCGCAGGGAGGCGTTCCTGGCGTTCGGAGGCTACCCGGAGGACATGGTCGCATCCGAGGACACGATCATGTCGATCCGGGCGAGGCGCTCCGGCAAGGGCGGACCCGAAGGGTCCGTCTGGATGCGGACGGTTCGGTTCAACGAGCCGCCGCGGTCGGAGCCTCTGAACCGCGCGAGGGCCCACTTTTGGTACAGCTTGACGCTGCCGCTTTTCTTCCTCCGGACCCCGGACCTCGAACCGGCGCTCGCCTCGGACCTCCGCCGGATCCTGGGCCTCGCGCGGCGTGCGCTGAGCGGCCGATTCACGAGCGTCGTGTACCTCGCGATGTACCTCGTCGGGCGGATGCTGAGCCCTCTCCATCTCGTGTCCGTGGCCGTCCGCTCGGGACCCGGGGCGCTCGGCCGCGAGGCCCGTGCGCCGTGGCACGACGCGCGCGGTCCGACGCCCGGTCCGGACTCGACGGACGTCTAGGACCCTGCGCGGCGCCTCACGCCTGACGGAGCGAGTGGTAGACGTCCCGGTATCGTGCGGCCACAACCCTCGCATCGAACGACTCGCGAGCGTGCGCGCGGGCCGCCCGGCCGCGCCGCTCGAGGTCAACCCGGTCCTCGTCGAGGGCGCGGAGGAGCTCGAGGACCGAACCGGGTTCCGGCCGGACCGCCGGTGCGATATCGTCGGGGAGATCTTCGCGCGGATCGCCGTCGGAGCGCAGCCGGACGACGGGCCGGCCCGAGGAGAGGGCTTCGAGGGACGTGCGCGGCGCCCCGAATCCGAGGGGGTCGAGGAACACGTGGAGACCGGCATAGAACGCGGGGAGCCGGTCGTTCGGGACGTTCCATTCGACGGTTACGTTCGTCGATCGCGGCAGCTCCGGACCGACGGCCGGATCGCCGGAGAGCACGAGTCGGAACTCGAGCCGCTCCGGCGCCGCGCGGAGGAGTGGGAGGATGCGGTCGATACCCTCCTTCTCCGCGCGGCCCGCGTAACCGACCCGCAGCCGCCCGGCGCCCGGCATCGGGCGCGCGACGAAGGTGTCCGTGTCGATCGGATTCGGGATGTGCCAGATGCGGGTCGTCAGGCCGCTCTCGGCGGCGAACGCGGTGGCGTTCGCGAGACCGGTGCGCTCGACGCACACGACCGCGGAGAGCCGGCGCAGGAGCTCCGGGCTACCGGAGTCGGCGAACTGGCGGCGGGATCCCGCGCAAAGCGAGTGGTCCGTGAAGAGCACGGGACCGCCGTACGCTCGAGGATCGATCCACCAGTCCAGCAGGGTACGCCCGAGCCGCATCCCGTGGACGCGGTCCCAGTTCGCGAGGTACCGCGCGCGGGCGGCGCCGTGGATGTGGACGACGTGCGCATCGGACGCCCGGACCCGGCGGGAGCGCTCGCGGAGGATGTGGCCCACCGTCGCCAGCGCGAATCCGAGGCGTCGGGATCCCGCGGGCCGGGGCAGCAGATGAGCGAGGCCCGCCAAGACGTCGTCGTCGGGGGGCAGCCGCTCCACCAGGACGTTCGCCGCGAGCCGCTCCCGGGGGGCGGAGCCGCGAACGGGAGTCGTCAGGACGCGATGGTCGACCTCGGGCAGGGCGCGCAGGAGGGTCGCGAGGGCGGTCTCGATTCCCCCCACGCGCGGGAGGAACGTTTCCGTGATGTGGGCGACCCGCAGGACCTGCGGAGCCGGGCGGGGCACAGCGTGCGGGGCCGCTTCCGACGCGCGATCCCGTCCCATCGCCTCGATCACCGTCGCGCCCGTGTCGGTCCCTCCCTCACTCCTGGGGGTACTCGTTCGCGGCACGAGGCCGGTCGAGGAAGCCGACGGCGAACCCGGCGAGGCGCACGACGACGTACGGGACCTCGTGCCACGCGAGCAGCCTCTCGCGAACGGATCGGCCCGCCCCCGCGAAGGCGACGAGTCCGACCCCGCCGGCGAGGAACGAGCCGACTGCGGGGAGCATGTGGCCGAGGACCGCGAACGCGGTTACGGAGGCGATCCAGGCGAGGACGGCGACGCCCCGGAGGACCTGGATCAGGTGACGCGCGTTCGCGTATCGGCGCACGTACGCCCGCCGAACGAGCGGTAGATCCCGGGCGTGCCGGGCGGCCTGGCCCTCCCCGTAGCTCCAGTACGCGACGGAGCGCATGTAGTCCCCGAGGGTCAGATCGCCACCCGGGTTCCAGTGGTGGTAGCCCATGAGCGACCGCGTCTTCAGGAGCCGACCGCCTGCCGCACGGATGCGCATCGCGAGGTCGCGGTCCTCCGCGCCCTTGAGGAACGGCTGGACCCCTCCGCTCGCCTCGACCCACGTCCGGCGGTACACGCCAATCGGAGCTACGTCGGCCTCCGCGACGGGCGTCGAGGGCGTGTCCATCCGCGCGATCCCGTCGACGTAGCGGGAGAACGCCGTCCTTCCCTCGAAGGCCTCCTGAACGACGCCGCACACGGCCGCGACCTGCGGGTCGCGGAGCAGGGGTAGGGCCTGCTCGAGCCACGCCGGTTCGAGGACGAAGTCGCCGTCGACGAAGAGGACGAGGTCGGACCGCGATGAGCGCACGCCGACGAAGCGGCCCGCGGCGGCCGACAGCGGCCATTCCGCCTTCAGCGAGACGACGCGGACCGGAAGGCTCGACGCGACCTGGACGGTCCCGTCCGTCGATGCGGAATCGACGAGGAGGACCTCCGCGGCACCCAGAAGACCCGCGTCGCGCGCCCGCCTCACGGACTCGAGACACGACCGGAGGCACGCGCCGATCGTCCGCTCTTCGTTGCGCGCGATCGCGACGACGACAAGGGACGGCGGCGTCATGCAGGCCGGAGCCTCCGATACACGGAGTCGAGGTGTCCCATCGAGCGGGCCCATGATGCGTGCTCCGCGATCTCGCGGGGGTTCCGCTCGCGGCAACGCGACCGCAGCGCGCGGTCCGTGAGGGCCCGGTCGAGCGCGGCGACGAGTCCGTCGACGTGCCCGGGCGGAAACAAGAGCCCGTTGTCTCCGTCGCGGATCCACGCGCGGTTCGCGTCGATGTCGGTTGCCACGGGGACGAGTCCCGTCGCCATCGCCTCGAGGAGGGAGGTCGACGCGCCGTCGGAGATCGCCGCGGTCACGTACACGCTGGCGTCACGGAGCGCCTCCGCGAGGTGCGGCTCCGGCACACGTCCCTCGAGGACGACGCGACCGTCGAGCGTGAGCGTCCCGATCCGCGCGGCGATGCGCGGCCGCTGGGATCCGTCCCCGAAGAGCCGCAGGCGGACCTCCGGGTGCGATGTCGCGAGACGCGCGAACGCATCGAGGAGCGTCGGGAGATCGTACGTGGGCTCGAAGTTCCTCGTCGACACGACGACGTGCCCCTCCCGCGCGGCGGGGGGCGGATGGAAGACGTCCGTGTCCACGCCCCACGGGAACGTGTCGATCCGCGCTCCGGGGAGCCCCAGTTCGACCATCCGGCGGGTCACGTGCGGCGCGACGGATGTGAAGCGGTCCGTCCAGACGGGGAGCGCCCGCAGGAGGAGGCGGGCGTGGAGCGCGCGGGTATCCAGGAGGACGTCGGACCCCATCGCGGACGCGACGGTCGGGTAGCCGGCCGCGACGGCGAGGTACAAGGCCGCCGTGGAGAGGTAGTGCCCATGCACGACGTCGGGGTCGAACGACCGGAGGTAGTCTGCGAAGGAACCGATACGCGCCCAGTGGTGGTGGTACGGGAGCCGAGTCATGTACGCGGGCGTTCGGAACGTGTGGACGGGGCCCGTGCCGACGAGGTCGTGCCACGTCGCGACGGACACCTCGTACCCCGCGGCGATCTGGTGCCGCGCGATCCGGTCCGTGTGGACCGCGTGGGCCTCCGAGACATGGAGGATCCTCATCCCGCCCTCCCGAGCGTGGACTCGAGAATCCCGACGACGTCCCGCGCCACGCGGCTCCACGACGCCTCGCGCTCGACGTACGCGCGACCCTTTGCGCCGGCCTCCGACCTCGCGGCGGGGTCCGCGAGCAGCTCGAGGATTGCGCGACCGAGGTCCCGCGCGTCACCGGGCCGGGCGAGACGCCCGACGCCGGCCCGCTCGATCCAACCGAGTCCGGGCACGTCGAACGCCACGACGGGCCGCGCGCACGCGAGGTATTCGTACAGCTTGAGCGGGGACACGTCGAGGGTGCGGAGCTTCTCCGGGAGGGCGCACACGTCCGCCGCGTTCAGGTAGTCCGGCACGGACGCGTACGGAACCTCCCCGACGAGCGTCACGGCGCCCCGAAACTCGGCCGTCGCGCGCCGCGCGAGGCGCTCCCGGTCTTGGCCGTCGCCGAGGAGCTGGAGGTGTGCGTCGGGCAGCCGCGCCCGGACGTCGACGAAGGCGTCGAGGAGCGCGTCGAGGTCCCGCCACGGCACGAGGTTCCCCGCGAACGCGATCCTCGGGGCGGAGGCCTCGAGACCCAGGGCCCTGCACGCCCCGGCCTTGGGCATCGGCCGGAACCGTTCGACGTTCACGCCGTTCCCGATGACGTGCACGCGCGAAGGGTCCACGCGGTACGAGGCGACGAGGTCCTCACGGATGGCCTTGCCCACCGCGACGAACGCGTCGACCCGCCGGAACATCGCCCCGCGGGCGGCAGTCCGAAGACGCCCGTCCACGGGGCGTGCCTGCGGACGGCCTTGGAACCCGAGCTCGTCCCGGAGGATTCCGTTGACCTCGAGCACGACGGGGATGTCCGCTGCGACGCGGAGGGCGAATCCGATCTTCGGCGAGGTCCGGCGCTCGTACACGACGTCGAAGGGAAACCCGCGCCGAATCGCGCGGAGGCGACGGAGGACGGCGACGTTGGACCCTGCCGCGTCGTGGACGCGGATGCCGCTGTCGGGCGGCCCCGAGGCGGCGTTCGCACCGACCACGAGCGCGACTTCGTGCCCGAGCCGCGCGAACGCGGCGGCGAGCTCCGTCGTGTGGACCGTGTCGCCGCGCTGCCGCGCGAGGTCCACATCGAGGGCGAGGAACAGGATCCGCATGCGCGTGTCCGCACGGGAGGCCCGGGCTATTTAATCCTTACAAGGTTGTTGCCCGACGCGGGAACAGTTAAGTGCGGGCAGGAAATTCGATCGGCATGCGGGTCGCGATCACCGCGCCGTACGAGCTCGACCGCGTGTCGGGCGTCTCCGTCTTCGTGCGCGCCCTCCGCGAGCATCTGGAGGAGCGCGGGCACTCGGTCGGGGTCATCACCCCGGATCGCTTCCCCTCCCTGGGGCGCCTCCCGCGGGGCCTTCGATCCGTTGCCCTCGCCGCGTCGACCTGGCGCGAGGTCTCGCGCGGCCCGTGGGACGTCGTCCATGCGAACCAGCCCCATCTGCAATCCGCGGCGGCGCGATTCGCCGCGGGCCGAGCGCACGCACGGTTCCTCGTGACGTACCACTCCGATCTGCCGCCGGCCGACTCCTTCCTCGGGGGCCTGGGCCAGCGTGTCGCCCACGCGGTCCTGCGCCGCCGCGGCGTCGTGAGGGCGTTCGTGGCGGCGTCGATCCGTGACGTCGCCGGGCGGACGGGGGACGCGATCGTACCGGTCGGAATCGAGGAGGACCCGGAGGACTTGGAGCGCGCGGAGCCGACCCGCTCGGGTCGTCCGTTCACGTTCGCCTTCGTCGGGCGCCAGACCGCTTCGAAGGGTTTCTTCGATCTCCTCCAAGTCGCGCGCGACCTGGCCTCGCAAGGGCGTGCGTTTCGCCTCGTCCTGATCGGCCAAGCGGAGCCGGGCGAGACGCAGCGGAAGGCCGTCATGGCCTCCGCACTCGGCACGATCGTTGAGGACCTCGGCGTCGTGCACCGCCCGCAGGACGTCCGCCGGATCCTGCGCGAGGCGGACGCGCTCGTCCTGCCCTCGTACCACGAGGGCCTGCCGCTCGTCCTCGCCGAGGCGATGTCCGTCGGATGCGTTCCTCTCGCGACCCGAGTGGGCGGGATTCCCGAACTCATCGAGGACGGCGCGACGGGCACGCTCGTGCCTCCGGCGGACCTAGGGGCGTTGCGGGACGCGATGGCGTGGATGCTGGAGAACCCGAGCCGGGTCGTGGAGATGGGGGACCGCGCGAGGCGACACGTCGTCGAGCACCGATCGTTCCGGCAGACCGTCGACATGTACCTCGCCCTGTATCGCACGACCGAGCGTCCGTGAACGGGTCGCGACGCCGCGGCGCCTAGAGTTCATTCGACGGCGTGGGGGCCCACGGGACCCGCGATGGGCCGTGCGACGAATCGCCGTCGATTCCTCGCGAGGGGACGACCCGGCCGTTCGTCTCGATGGCGGGGTCGAGGATGTCCGAGAACGCCACGACACGATGCATCGACGAGGCCCGGCGCAGGAACCCCTCGAGCGGGCGGAGGTCGCTCCGGCAACCCTGGCGCATCCATCCGGGAATCGAGGCGTCGGACGGGTAGTCGAGCGCCTCCCAAGGATGGACGAGGAACACGACGCGGGACGCCGCCGCGCGCGCGACCGCGTCGAGGACGCGATCGACCCCGGCGAGGTTCAGGTACCCGAGACCGACGGGCGAGCCCGCCGCGAACGGGTTCGATGCGACGGGCACTTCGAGGAGGCCGTCACCGCCGACCCGAAGCGGCGAGGTCGCGGACATCCTGTACGGATCCGCCGGCGCGCCGCGGAAGTCAATCGGGGGCGATCGTCGCGTCCGGCGGACACGTCGCCCGGGGACCACGGAGGAATCGACGGCGACGGACGCCTCACGCAACGCCGCGATCGTGTTCACGTCGACGAGGAAATTCGGCGCGCGGAAGGAGATCGGTCGTGAGAGGACCTCATGGAGCGCCTCGAGGGACGCCTGGACGTCCCGGCGCTGGGCGCCCAAGGGTCGGCCCGCGAACGGCGGATCGTGATGGGACAACCCGTGGCTCCCGACGTGGTGACCTTCGCGCGCGATGCGGGCGACGAGATCCGGGTATCGCCGGGCGACGTCCGCCGTGATGAAGAACGACCCGTCCACGTCCGCCGCGCGGAGGATGTCGAGGAGCCGCGGCACCGCCTCCTCGACGCCGCGGTAGGAAGGGTCCGGGAGCCCGTGGTCCTCCTCGACGTCAACGCTCACGTGGATGCGCTTGGGGGACGGCGCGGCGTACGCGCGCAGACACGCGTCCGCGGTGTTGCCGGGAGTCCAGGCGGTGGAAATGCGCGACCGTGCGGCGGCTCCGAGGGTGTCCCGGAGCGTCGCGTCCCGAAGAAGACGCAGCAGGCCGGCGGCGATCCCGTCTGGCGAAGGCACCAGGTAGATCGCCTCGACCTCGTCGCGGGCGACCTCGGGGATCCCTCCCACGGGAACGCAGGCGAGCGGCTTCGCACGGGCCATCGCCTCAAGGACCGCATGCGGCAGCTCGTCCCGATACGACGGATGACAGACGACATCCGCGGCGGAGACCGCCTCCCACGGGTCCGGGACGTTGCCGATGAGGTGCACGGAAGAGGACAGGCCGAGGGACTCGACGAGCCGCTCGACGGACGGCCGAAGGCGGCCGTCTCCCGCAACCACGAGGGCCGTTCGCGGAAACTGCTCGGCGACAATCGGCATCGCCCGAATCGCATCCAGGACGCCGGCCACCTTTTCGCCGTAGTGAAGCGGGCAGACGACGAGGACGAGGGGATCGGGGGAGGCACCCGAAGGGGTCTTGGGAAGGCTCCCGGATTTCGGCGCATCCCTCGGCACGCGCGCCGCCGGGTACGTGACAAGTTGGCTCGTCACGATGTCCAGCCACGACCCTTCGCGGGCCAGCAGGTCTCCGGAGACCGCCGTCACGACGTTGCAGCGGTTGAGAAGGAAGCGCAACGCCTGTCT
>JBQTHW010000132.1:0-5375 GCA_052389495.1 Methanobacteriota archaeon
GGTTCACCGCCGCGTCCGTCTGGATCATCGGCAGGCCGTCGTTCCCGCGGACCTGCAACGTCCTCCGGAGGGAACTCACGACACCCGCCGTGACGGTGGGGCCGCCCGCGAGGCCGAGCGGGTTCCCAATCGCGAGGACGGGCTGTCCGACCTTTAACGCGTCGGAGTCCGCGAACGTCGCCGGCCGTAGCCCCTTGGCGTCCACCTTCACGACGGCGATGTCCGTCTCCTCGTCCGCGCCGAGGACGGACCCGGAGAGGACCTGTCCGTCCGCGAGGGTGACGATGGCCTTTTCGGCGCCTTCGACGACGTGTCCGCTCGTTAGGAGGTGACCGTCGTCATCGAGCACGATGCCGGACCCGGCGCCGCGTCTCGGGAACGGCCCGAAGGGAGGTCCCGGCGGTCCCGTCGTCCGGGAGATCTTGACGGTGCTCTGCCCTGCCCGCTCGACCGCGCTCGTGTATGCGTCCTGGAGGGTCGCGATCATGTTCATCGGGCGGGCCCAACGCCTCCGCGCCTCATGTTGATGCGTTTCCCCCGGGTCGGGTCACACGTGCGAGCGTACTCCTTATGAGCGCGGCCCGGTTGTCGAGGCGGATGCGGGCGGCTCTCGAGACGTCGTTGCCCCGTGCGTACTACGTCTCGGACGACGTGTTCCGGCTCGAGCGGGACCGGATCTTCCACCGGGAGTGGTTCTGCGCCGGACGGGAAGCGGAGGTCCCGGAGGTCGGGGACTACAAGGTCCTCGACGTCGCGGGCGAGGCCGTCCTCGTCGTCCGGGCGCGGGGCGCGGACCTCCGCGCGTTTTACAACGTGTGCCGCCACCGGGGGAGCGCCCTGTGCGTGTCGACGTCGCGCGGGATGGCCGACGGCCCGGACGGGAACCTCGCAGGTTCGATCCGCTGCCCCTACCATGCGTGGACGTACGGTCTCGACGGCCGCCTCCTCGGAGCGCCGCACCTCGGCACGCTCACGGACGAGGACCGGGAGGCGTTTTCCCTGTTCCCGATCGGGCTCGAGACGTGGGGCGGGTTCTTCTTCGTCAACTTGACGCCCGACGAGGCGGCTTCGCGGGGCTACAATCTGGGATCGCAGCTCGGGCCCGTCGTGGAGCGCGTCCGCCGGTACCCGCTGTCCGACCTGCGCGGCGTGCGACGGATCGCGTACGACGTGAAGGCGAACTGGAAGGTGCTTGCGGAGAACTACAACGAGTGCTACCACTGCGGTCCCGTCCACCCGGAGCTGTGTGACGTCGTCCCCGCGTTCCGAAAGGACGGCGGCGCGAACCTGGACTGGGCGTCCGGGATCCCGCACCGCGAAGGGGCGTGGACCTTCACACGCACGGGGACGACGGACCGCCGCCCCTTCCCCGGACTCGGCGACGAGGAGGCGGCGCGGCACAAGGGCGAGCTCGTCTATCCGAACCTGTTCGTCAGCCTGTCGCCGGACCATGTCGCCGCGTTCACGCTGTGGCCGGTCGGTCCGGGCGACACCCGGGTCGTATGCGACTTCCTGTTCCATCCCGACGAGGTCGCGCGGCCCGGATTCGATCCGTCCGACGCGGTCGACTTCTGGGACCTTATCAACCGGCAGGACTGGGCGATCTGCGAGCGCGTGCAGAGCGGGATGCGGTCGCGCATCTTCCGTCAGGGCTACTACGCGCCGATGGAGGACCTGAGCCTCGACATCCGGCGGTACGTGGGCGACCGGATCGGGGACGCATCCACGGATTGACACGCCTGCGGGCGCTCAGGCCCGCGCCCATGCCGCGAGCTTCCCCTCGAAGACGGACCTCGGGGGCCAGCCGATCGATGTCGCGTACCCGTTAAAGTCCCGCAGTGCCTTCCCGCGCCGCAGGGCGATCGCCTGGGTCCTCCGGATGGTCTCCCCGATCATCGCGTACGTCGACGCGTAGCCTGGCCCGAGCACCTGGTGTGCCGGGAACACGTTGTAGTACACGGTCGCGCGCTGCAGGCCCGTCCGCCGGTGCGCCCACTCCACGAACCGGACGATGTCCTGGGTCGCCGAGTTGATCCGCGCGTCGCCCACGACGCGCAGGAACCGGACGATGCGCCCCTGGAGCGTCTGGAACTCGTACTCCCGCGCGCATCGGTCGATGCCGCCCCATCGTTCGAAGAACTCGACGAACGCGCGTTCCTCGGGGCCGCGTGCCTTCCCCGCAGCGATCTCCCGGACGATGGGAAGGAAATCGAGTTCCATCTGGAACGCGAGTCCCTCGGACACGCAGACCGCGGGTCCGTTCACGACATCGAGGACGCCCGGTGCCGCGGCGAACGCGTTCGCGGCGTTCGACCCGTGGACGCAGTGACCGTACTCCTCGTGCACGAGGACCGAGAGGAGGTCTCCGGGAGGCGGGCGCCGCGCGGACCGCTCGTCCGTCGTCATGAGGAAGATGTCGCGAGGGTGCTCCGTGAACGTGTCGAGGCTGAACGCCGCTGCCGAAGGCGTCGTGTTCACGAGGTACTCCGGGGTCTCGATGACCTCCGTCGTGTAGCCTGGGTTGACCGCGACGAGATGCTTGTCGGCGACCCGGAGCGCGACCTCCCGCAGCTCCGTGAGGAAGGACATGATCTTGTCCTTCCTGAGTCCGCGTTTCTCCCGGAGCGCCTCCTCGACCGCTTCGCCGGTGGGGGGGCACGCCAGGTCGTCGGCAAGGCCCCGCACGACGGCACGGAAGCGCGGCAGCTCCCGACGAAGCATCGCGAGGCCCGCCTGCTCGACCTGCGCGGGCGTCTCCCGGTAGTCCCAGAGGTCGCGCAAGGCTCGGCCGTAGTACCGCGACCGACCGAGGTCGGACCCGCCCCGACGCAGGGCGTCGAAGGCCTCCTCGAACGACGCCGCCGGATCGAACCCCTCCAGCGCGAACCGGGCGCGGTACGCGTCCAGGGCCTCCCGCAGGTCGTCCAGCGCCTGTCGCGTCGACGACGAGTCGACGCCCCGCTCGACCGTGCGCACGATTCCCACCGCGCCGTCGGAGGCGAGCTGGACGAGGGCACGCATGCCCGAAGGCACGCGCTTCGACGCCCAGGTCGCCCGGGCGAGCTCGATCGAGCGCGTTCCCGCCCGAGCGAGCGACCCCATGTGGTCCGCGCGTATGCCCTCTTTCATCAGGTGGGAGAAGATCGCGTCGAACACCGCCGCCGGAGCGGACAGCGGTTCCTCGAGGACGATTCGCGCCCGCCACGAGGCGAGCAGTCGGCGCGCGGTACGATCCTGCGCGTCGCGTGCGACCGTCTCCATGCGCTTGAGGACCGCGGAGCGTCGGCGAGGCGTGAGGACGGCCAATCGCCCCGCGGACGCGTCGATCCCTTGCGCGAACGCGTCATCGGGCCGCAGCTGCCGCCAGAGGGCGAACAGGGCCCGCTCGGGACGTGTCCGAGGTCTCAGCATGCGGCTCGCGGAAGGGCATGCCGCGATGGCGCATAAGGTCTCCCGGGCCCGAGGCTACGCCGCGCCGTTGTCCGCGAGCTGCAGTTCCACGCCGCGTTGCTGCAGCTCCGGCAGGACGAGATCAGGCGGCAGCTCCTCCGCGGCGAGCACGCCCAGGCGAGGCGTCTTGCGGAGCCCGACGAGCACGGCTCCCGTCGATGCGGAGGCCGCCGTGAGGAAGTATTCGGCGGTCGTCCCACGCCGCCGGTTCGCTTCCTTGTGCTCGACGATCGTCCAGACGCGGACGGCGCCGATCGACCCGTCGGGCTTCTTGCCGGCGACCTCGACTACGATCGTGAGGACGCCTTCCATCGGGCCGACGAGGGTCGACGGTTCCGGCCAGGACGCGAGGAACGCCTCGCGGAACGTCGCCGACCTCGTGCCGAACCGCACCTGTCGCTCGGGTGCGAGCAGGTTCAGCGCATGAAGTTCCTTTATCGACTTCACGAGGTTGAGGTCGATCGCATGCTTGTAGTCCGCGTACCCGACGGGCTTGCCGAGGCGCAGAGGGAGGGTCAGGATCTCCTCGTGCCGGAAGAAATGGACCAGGCGCCGCCCAATCGGCGACGGGAAGTCGAACTCCTCCTCGCCGGTCGCGATGTCGACCTCGACGAGCCGGGACCCGTCCCAGATCACGGGCGTCGAGAGCGCGTCTCGAAGGAAGATTTCTCGCGAGTAGAGCGGGAAGCCCTCGACGCCCTTCTTGCCGCTCGCGGCCCACCGAATCTTGATCGAATCAATCGTCGCGAACCGGTCCGCCGCGAGGCGCGCCATGACGTTCGAAATCCCGGGGTCGGACCCCATCGAGGGGATCGCCGCGATGCCGCGTGCCTTCCACGTGTCGTCCATCGAGAGCTGGTCCATCACGCCCCAGGGCTCCCCCGGCGTCGTCGGACTGCAGCCCGAACTGTCGACGTACCCGCACGCGACGTCGTAGCACGCCTGCATGATTGGCATGTTGAATTCGGGCAACGTCGCGTTGACCGCGACGTCGGCACCCTTTAGGACACGGCGGAGCGCGGCCGCGTCCGTGACGTCACCTTGGATTGCCGTGACCGCGGACCCCCGTCCGACGGCGGCGAGGGTCCGGGAGCGATCCCCACGCCGGTCGAGGACGACAATCTCCGATACACGAGGGTCTGCCGCGAGCTCGAGGACCACCGTGCGTCCGAACCCGCCGGCGCCCAGGACGGCGGCGCGCATTCGGGGCCCAACCTCCCCTTCCCGACCATAGTCTTTTCGGGCTCATTCGCAAAATCCTGACGGACCTGTCCTGCGGGAAACCGCACCCGTCGGCGGCACGGAGGAAGGCCTCCTTCACGAAGCGCCTGAGCCGATGTGTCGAGACCCTCGAACGGTCGGCCCCTTGGAGCGAAAGGGAAAGGGGAGGGCGTCGCCCTCCCGTTTGCGCCTAGTCCCGACGGGATGCGGGAGCCGCAAGGTTCCGCGCAACGATTCGCGGCTCTCCGTCGGCGTCCGGAATCACAACGACGCGTCCCGACGGGGAGTCGGGCGCCGCCGCAGACGCGGCCGCGGTGTATGCGCCGTTGATCGTCGTCAGGACTCCTGCCGAGACCGACACGGTCTGCGCGGCCGGTGTCACGAGCCCCGGCATGCCCTGGAACTCGACCGTGTACAGACCGGGCTCCATGGACTGCCACATGCCCCAGTCGTTCCGCGGGATGCCGTCCACGAAGACCGTCGCCGCGGGCGCACCGGACGTCGTCACGCGGAGCGCGCCGTGGATGACGAACGGGCCCGCGTACGTCGTCGTCTGACCCGCGACGACCGTGGCGTCCGTCGGAGGAGGCGGCGTCGCGCCGTACACGGTCGCGAACGACACGGTGTACGTCCCGGGCGCCATCTTGACCCACGTCAGGCCCCAGTCGTCCCGCGGCACGCCGTTCACGAGGATCGTGGACGGC
>JBQTHW010000133.1:0-6247 GCA_052389495.1 Methanobacteriota archaeon
TGGCCGATCATATCGAAGGCAGTCGGCATGTAGGGTGCACCCGCGGGCGGCGATATCCTCGGGCCCATCATAAAACTGCCGGGATTATTACCGCGCACCGCGCGTGGGGGTCACGCGCTCGGACGACGCTCGTCGTGGGGCAATTCCTCCTCGACGCGCTGGGACTTGTGGAGGAACTCCCCCGGGACCTCCTTCGAGGTGTACACGGTCTTCCCGGCCTTCTGGATCACGACGCCCGAGGCCCGCGCTCCCTTCGCGTCGACCTCGAGGATGATCGGCATCTGGCTCCGAACGCGGCCCGCCTCCATCGCGGACTCGTACGAGGCACTCAGGTGGACCATCTTGCGGTCCGCGGGCCGGAGGCCCGCCTCGATGAGGAGGTGGAGCTCCTCCGCGGTGGTGGGGAAGAACAGGACGTCGGGGATGTTCTCCGTCGGAAGGTCCAGGTCGAGCTCGAGGGAGTGCCCGTACGTCGCCCGGATCTTCCCGTCGAGGAACTGGTACCGGCCCTTCGGGTCCGTCTCGATCAGGCCGTTGATGTGGTGGGGCCGGAGGAATCGGAAGCGCTTGTTGCGGATCTGCACGGCCGTGATGAAGTCCCGCAGATCGACCCAGCCGTGCGGGTCCATCTCGAGCCCGTAGCGCTCCGGGAAGTGCCGCAGGACGCCCGCCATCGTGCGGCCCAGAAGCTCGACCTCCTGGTCGTTGAGGAGGAACTTCGAATCGGCCCCGCAGACGGGGCACAACTCCTCCCGGAAGTATCCGTGGGAGCGACACTCTTTGAGCACGAATTCCCTCCCGGCTCCGCTGGTATCGGACGTTCGGTTATGAATCTTTGGTCACGGGGTGCGCGGCGAGGTCCGCCTCGCGCACGACCTTCACCCCCAGGGCCCCGAGCCGATCCTCGAGCCTCCTCGCCTCGGTCCCCGGGACGGCCTTCCGATGCACGTACGCGAGGGTCGCGCGGCTCGCGTGCACGGCCTGCGCGAGGAGCGCGTCGTCGAGGGACCGGAGCGCGTGCGTCGGAAGAAGATGGCCGAACGCGACACGCCGCCCGAGCGCGACGTCCGTGTGGCGCGGAGCGTAGTGCCCGCCGCCGATGCCGATCGCGATCGGAGCGTCGACGGGTTCGAGGCCGAGAAGGGTCCGCGCGATCGCCCGCGCGGCCTCGAGGTCCCCCCACTCCCGCTCCGTGCTCCCCTGCTCGATGTAGAACGTCGGCGTCGCGAGGTGCGGCCCGTGATGGGTCGCCTCGAAGGTGACGTTGTACGCGAGCCCGGCCGCCTCGCGGCGAAGAGCCCGGAGGGCGCCCGTCATCGCCCGGGCCGCCGCCGGGACGAGGGTCCGTGCGACGCCACCGAAATCCGCCGGCCCGACGTTGCCGATCGGGTGGACCGTGAGGCTCGGCGTTCCGCTCTCCGAGCGGTGCTTCGACAGGTACACGAGCAACTCCGGAGGGCCGCCGAACTGGGCGGCGATCGCCTCGTCGAGCCGGTCGCGGTACAAATGGTGTTCCGGGATCGTCACGAGCCACAGGTCCCCGCGCCGCCACGTGGGGAGGCCTTCGAACCGTGCGTCCTCGGACCACGGCGCGAGCTCAAGCAGGGCGTCACGTTGGGACCGGCTCGCTTCGTCGGCGAGGGAGGCGACGAGCACCCGCATCGCCGACGACATCGCGGGCCTGGGGATGTGCGTGTCGCTCGCCGTCCCCGCGGAACCTTTATCCCCCGTCCCCGGGTTCCGGCCGCCGGGCGCGCGGTTGATCGAGGTCGTCGTTCTTTCGTCGACGCAGGGCTATCAGGACTCGAGGATCCACGCCCTCGTGAGCCGCCTCCGGTCCGAGCGGCCCGACGTGAAGGTGGAGGTCCTCGACCCGGCGGCGAGCGCGTCCGTCCTCGCGACGCACAAGCTGAAGTTCGGCCCCGCGATCCTCATCAACGGGAGGATCGAGTTCGTCGGGATCCCGAGGTTCCGGATGCTCGTGGAGCGCCTCGCGACGGTCGGACTGCCGGAGCCCGCGCCGCGATCCGTGATGAGGAAGGCCCCTGGCGAGTAGGCCGAGGGGTGTTCAACAAGATTCAAATGCGTGCCCGGCGATTCTCAGATGAGATAGTCGTGGTCACTCACGCGGCGCTGCGGTGGGAGGTCCGGGCCGCACCCGGCCCGGTGCGAGCGCGCTTTTCTGCCCTCCTCGAAAGGTATATGTTGTTGCGAGCGAATCGAATTCCCGGGTCGGCCGGCGCGGCCGTTCGCCGCGGTGCACGCCGGGGCCGCGTGGAGCGGGACGTGGTCGATGAGCGCGCAGGATGAGTTCGAGGAGATGCGGCGAGCGCTGCACCGCATGCTCAAGGACGCGTTCGAGGGGAAGCTCGGCGTCTTCCGCGAACCGTTCGTGTACGGCTTCACGACGCGGAGCCGCGAGGCGCGGGGGGACGTCGTGCGGCCGATGGTCCAGGGCCAAGAGGTGCGCGCCAGCGACCCCCTCGCCGACGTCATCCTGACGGAGAGCGCGATCTTCGTGACCGCGGAGATGCCCGGCGCAACCTCGGATCTCATGCGGGTGAAGATCGACGCCGGCAAGCTTCTCGTCGAAGGGGACGGAGAGCGCCGCTACTACTCGTCGATCGAACTCCCCGCCGACGTGGACCGCGACACCCTGAAGTACACGTACACGAATGGCGTGCTCGACGTCGTGATCGCGAGGCGCCGTCCCCTCGGCTCGGCGTGACGCGCCCCGCGGTCGGGTCGGTGGCCGCGATTGACTGAGGTGGAGCGAATCGAGCGGAAACTCCGTCATCTGCGGCGCATCGAGGCGTCCTACCGTGCGGACATCCGCCGGGCCCTCGAGTCCTCGAAGGCGAACACGGCGGATCCCGTGAAGGCGCGGGAGAAGTTCGAGAAGGTCCGCGCGAGGTGCGAGCGCCGGATCGACCGGCTCGTCCCGAAGGTCAAGGCCCTCTCGGAGCGACGCGAGGCGCTCAAGCACCGGCGCGCGGGCAAGGGCTAAGTGCGCGCGTCACGTAGGGGGCCCCATGGCATCCGACGAAGGCCCCCGCCGGGAGGCGCTCGACCGTCTCGCGGCCGAGATCCGCGCGTGCACCCGGTGTCGGCTCCACGCGGAACGGACCGTCGCGGTCCCCGGAGAGGGTCCCCTCGATGCCGGCGTGGTCGTCGTGGGCGAGGCGCCCGGCCGTCAGGAGGACGCCGCCGGCCGGCCCTTCGTCGGCAGCGCCGGGAAGGTCCTCGATGCCGCCCTGTCGTCGGCGGGGCTCGCCCGGGACGACGCCTTCGTCACGAACGTGGTGAAGTGCCGCCCCCCGACGAACCGCCGGCCGAGGTCGGACGAGGTCGAGGCGTGCCGCCCGTACCTCCTCGCCCAGATCGAACTCGTGCGCCCGAAGGTCCTCGTGACGCTTGGGGCGACGGGGCTCGCCGCCCTCCTGGGATCGGGGGTCGAGGTGAAGGATGCCCGCGCGAGGACGAACCACGCCCTCGGCCTTCCGCTCGTCGCGACGTACCATCCCGCGGCGGTCCTCTACAGTCGGAGGCTCGAGCGGGACCTCGCGAAGGACCTCCGCAAGGTCGCCCGCCATGTGCGCCCGGCGAAGCCCCGGGTCCGGAGCGAGCCGCCCCGCCCCGGAGTCGGGTTCGAGACGTCCGTCTCGAGCGGGGGCGTCATCGCGAACGCGGAGGGCCGCATCCTCCTCCTGAAACGCTCGGACGAAGAGATCTGGTGCCTCCCGAAGGGGACCGTCGAGTCCGGCGAGACGCTCGAGGCCGCCGCGAGGCGGGAGATCCTCGAGGAGACGGGGCTCCGGGTGAAGCTCCTGCGTCCGCTCGTGACGATCCACTACCGATACTTCTGGCCCCCGAAGGCGACGAACGTCGACAAGACGGTCGCGTACTTCCTCGCGGAACCGATCGGCGGACGCGTCTCGCTGGAGAGCGGGTTCGACGACGGGCGCTGGGTCACCCACGCCCAGGCGCTTCGTCTCCTGCACTGGAAGAACGACAAGGACGTCGTGACGCGGGCGTTCGAGATCCTCCGCCTCGCGCCATCCTAGCGGAGGAAGGCCCGGACGCGCTCGAGGGGCCACGTGTTCACGACGTCGTCCGGCGCAAGCCATGCGCGCCTCGCGAGGCCGACCGCGAAGCGCATCCATGCGAGGTCCGCGCTCGCGTGGGCGTCCGTGTCGAGGGCGAAGACGCATCCCGCCTCCTTCGCCGCGCGGGCGTGGGCGTCGTCGAGGTCCATCCGGTACGGGTCCGCGTTGACCTCGATCGCGGTCCCGGAGGACGCGCACGCCGCGTACACCTCGTCGAAGTCCGCGTCGATCGGACCGCGCGCACCGATCTTGCGGGTCGTCGGATGCGCGAGAATGCTGACGTACGGATTCCGCACCGCCGCGACGACGCGGTCCGTCATTTCCCTTCGCGGCAGGTGGAACTTCGAGTGGACCGACGCGATCGCGAAATCGAGTTCCCGGAGGACCTCGTCTGGGTAGTCCATCGCGCCTCCGTCGAGGATGTCGCACTCCGTCCCCGCGAGGACCGTGATGCCCCGCCCGCCCGCGTTCAACGCGCGGATCGAATCGCGGTGGGCGAGGACGCGGTCCGCCGAGAGGCCCCGAGCGACCTGCAGGGAGACGGAATGGTCCGAGATCCCAACGTACGCGTAGCCGCGCACCTCCGCGGACACGACCATCCGCTCGAGCGGCTCCGTGCCGTCCGTGGCGTCCGTGTGGACGTGGAAGTCCCCCCGGACGTCCGGGAGGTCCACGATCCTCGGGAGGCGCCCCTCGAGGGCGAGCGCGATCTCGCCGCGGTCTTCCCGCATCTCCGGCGGAATCCAGGGTAGGTCGAGCGCCGCGTAGACGTCGTCCTCGGACAGGCTTGCGACCTTCTCGTCCTTCCGGAAGAGACCGTACTCGTTGAGCTTGAGCTCGCGGTCCACGGCCATCCCACGCAACCGGATGTTGTGGTCCTTCGACCCGGTGAAGTACAGCAGGCCCGCCCCCCAGCTGTCGGGGTCCAGGATCCGGAGGTCGAGCTGGACGAGCCGCTCGCCGGCCTCGTAGCGGACCGTCGCCTTCGTGTCGCCCGCCGCGACGACCTCGCGCACGCCGGGCATCGACGTGAACGCGCGCACGACGGACTCGCGGTCCTCCGCCGCGACGAGCAGATCGATGTCGCCGACCGTCTCGCGCATCCGTCGGAGGGAACCGGCGACGCTCGCGCGTTCGACGGGCGCGTTCGCCCGGAGGTGCTCGAGCACCCGGTCGGCCACGGAGGCGGCGACGCTGAGCAGGATGCGCGACTGCCCCTCGCGGACGAGGCGAATCCCCCGCAGGACGTTCTCCTCGGTCTTCTCGCCGAACCCTTTGACGCGCCGGAGTCGATGGGTCTCGGCGGCCTTCTGGAGCGTGTCGAGATCCGTGACGCCGACCTCCTGCCAGAGGACGCGGACTTTCTTCGGACCGAGGCCGGGGACGTCGAGCAGCTGCAGGAGGCCCGGCGGGAGGGACGCCCTCAGCTCGTCGTGGTATGCGATGCGCCCCGTGCGCACGTACTCGGAGATTTTCTCCGCGAGCGCCTCGCCGATGCCGGGGATCTCCCCGAGGCGACCCTGCCCGACGAGGTCCGCGGCGTCCTGGGGCAGGTCCTCGAGGATCCTCGCGGCCCGCTGGTACGACACGGCGCGGAAGCCTCCCTCGCCGAGGATCTCGAGCATGTCCGCGATCGCGGCGAACCGCGCGGCGATCTCGAGGTTCGTCACGCCGCGCACGATGCCGGCGACGGCCTTTATGCTTTCGAGCGGGCATCGCCCGATGACGTGATCGTCGTCGGCACGTGCGGATTCGGGCAGAGCCGCGCGCGGACGTTCCGCGACCTGGAGGCCGTCGAAGTCCAGGAGACGTTCCACCGCCGCGTCGAGCCGGAGCGGGCGCGCGCATGGAGGGCGTCCGCGCCTCCGGCGTTCGTGTTCGCCGTCCGGGCGTCGCGAACGATCACGCACACGCCGTCGTTCCCAACGTACCGCCGGGCGGGGCGATCGATCGCCTCGACGGACGTGGCGAGATTCGGCGGGTTCCAAGACACGGCGCCGGTCCGCGCCGGTTGGGAGGCGACCCGCGCGGTCGCGGAGGCGCTCCGCGCGGCGGCCGTCGTTTTCGAGACGCCCCCTTCGTTCGGCCCGACCGAGGCCCACGTCGCCGCGCTCTACCGTTTCTTCGGGTCGATCGAGACG
>JBQTHW010000134.1:0-2261 GCA_052389495.1 Methanobacteriota archaeon
GGAGGAGTCGACCCGGTGTCGAAGCGCTCGCTCATGGAGGGCGTCCCTCCGTAGAATGACGGCCAGCACGAGGTTGAGATCGGCGGTGTCCGTCACTCGCCCGCTTCGAGCTCGGCTTCCTCTAGACACCGTTCATGGCCTCGCGTCACAGGATCCGACCTCCGTCGACCGCAACCTTTCGACGCATCCCGGAGAGGTCGGCACAGACCCGCGTCCGTGGGCGAGAGGAGCGCTCCCCGGTCGTCAATGAATCCGTCGGATTCCTCGAACCTTGTCGAAGTCGCGATCGAACGACACGATGTCTCGAATCCCGCGGCGGGTCATGAGGACAATGCTCACGCAGTCCGCCACCGACAGGCGACCGTCGTACTGCAAGTGGACGGCCATCGCATCCCGCAACAAGTCCCCTCCGACGAACTCGAGGTCGCACTCGTCGATGAAATACTCGTAGAGGGTCTGGGCAGGTTTTCCGCCTCGGCGGTCCCCGATGATCGTGACCACCTCGGCGAGCACGAGATCCGAAACGAGGAACTCCTGAGGCACGCTCCCGCGAACGCGGACCGCGTCCCGATGCCACCGGTCCTTGCGGTCGGCCAAAGCGATGAAGTACGAAGAGTCAGCGACGATCACGCTGTCGCCTCTGAACGCCGCGCTTGGAGGCGACCGCATCCCCGCCGTGCGAGATGATCCCGGCGATGTCGTCGACGGTCCTGCGATGGCGGGGACGCACCACGATCACATCCCCTTCCAGTGACCATTCGAGGACGTCCCCCTCGCGGACCTGGGACGCTCTCCGCACCTCCTTGGGCACGACGGTGAGGTAGCCCTTAGACACCTTTGTTCTACTAATCATATGACTTCCCATAGGGAAGGCCTCATACTTAGGGTTGCTCTCTGGATAAGCCTTCCAGGCCGGGCGCATCGCCCATCGTGTCGCGTCCCACGGAGGTGGATTGGGCGTGTGCGGGCCACGACGTGGGGCCTCCCCACGAAATCGGCCGGCGCGAGGCCCGCCGCTGGGGCCCGACCCACCCAGCACGACAAGCTCAGGGCCCTGGATCGCCGCGCGGCGCAGGAATCCTACGGCCGCCGATCACGATCTTTGAGACCTCCGCCTCTCAGGACGGGAAGCGGCGACGGCACGTCGAAAGCGAGGATGTGGCAGACGACCCGCACGCCTGTCGCCTCATCCTGCGTCCGGTTTCGGGCGGGCCGCAGCACTCCGAGAACACCCGCACCGGTCCACGCGCCGCAGGCAGCCCATGCACACGTAGACCCCCTCGGCTCGCAGGAAGCCTGCCTTCGCAGCCCCGCACGTCGAGCACGTGTTCGGCCGCCGTAGGAAGCTCCGCTGAGGATTCGCGGGCCGTCGAGGCAACCGCCTCACGGACCTCGACGTGACCGAGCGCTTGCGTCGCATCGCGACTCCTCGCCTCCCACCTTTGAGACAGGAAATGAAGGGACTTCGGATGGAAGAGGTTTGCGTGATTCCTCCCACGCGGAGGCGTCAGAAACCGGCCCCCTGGGACGTTTCCATGCGCCCGATCGACCTAGGCCGTCCGACGCCTCCACGGCGCCCACGTGCGGTCCAGGACGACGAACCCGATCCCCGCCGCGGCCATCGCGACCCCGACCGCTAGGACATCCGAGTCGATCCCCGTCACGAGGTACGTCACGCGCACGTCCTGAAGTGTGTCCTCGAGGCCCGAGCCGTGGTCCACGACGAGGTAGTACGTCCCGCCCTGGGGCAGGTCGACCGCGAAGCTCCCCGAGGTCCCCTGCTCGGAATACAGGGCGGCGCCCAAGCCGACGAACGCGTAGACGCGGTACTGCGACGCCGGGAACACGTGGATGTCGACGACACCGCCGGCGAGCGCCTCATAGGCCGCCGTCACGCGGCCCGCCGTGAGGACGTCGATCTCGAAGACGTAGAACCAGTTCGGGCCCGCGGGGATCGTGACGGTCCCGCCCCGGGCCGGCGGGATGAACGCCGTGACGATCACGGCCTGCCCCGCGAGGAACAGGGCCGCTCCTAGGACGAGGAAGACACGGACGGGTCCGAGGGCCCAGGCCGGCCTTCGGAACGAAAGCTGCCCCCCGGGCACGTGAGCCAGGCGAGCTCCTCCCCCTCTCCGCCCCGGACCACCAATTCGACCGACCGCTATATATCCGTTACCGTGCCGAGACCCTCAGGTCGGACCCGTCCGTGTCTTCCTCGTCCTAGGAGCGGCCCTGTTCCTCGCGGGGCAGGCCGTGATCGT
>JBQTHW010000135.1:0-4491 GCA_052389495.1 Methanobacteriota archaeon
GCCGTCCGTTCTTGATCAGCTGGACCTTCACGCATTTCCGGAGCGCCGAGTTCGGCTGCTTCGCCTCGATCGCGACCTTCTCGAGGACGATGCCCTTCCCCTGCGCGGCCCCCTCGAGCGGGTCGGATCGCTCCTTGAGGTGGAGCACGCGCCGCTTGTAGTACCGGTCCGACCACCGCCTCGTCTGCCGGTCCCGCTTGAGCTTCCGCGCGGAGAACAATCCTCGTGCCAAACGACGACCTCGCCAGGTAAGGTGCGTCCTAACCTGCATGTGTTATTTAAGGGTGGCGTCCGCCTACCGGAGTCGCGCAACCGCATTGCCGCGTCTCCGAGTCACGAAGGGTTCGACGGCCTCTTCCCCGTGATCACTGCGTTGCAGTACGGGCACGTGACGGTCTCGCCGAGGAAGTACCGCTTTCGGAGGTTCGCTCCACACCGAGGGCAGGTCTCGAGATAGTGTTCTTGACCAATCGCCTCAGTGAGGACGAACTCATCCGTCCCTCGGTCTATGAAGCCCTTTGCGAGCCCGCGGTCGACGGCGTGGATTAGCATCTTCTCGACCTCGACCTCCGGCCTGCCGAGCTTCTGGGCGAGATCCTTCATCCCGATCCGACGGTAGGTCTTCACCCAGGCCGCGAACTCGACGAAGTCTCGCTCGACACGACGCGCCCGGAATCCGAGGAATAGGAGGAGGAGACCGGGCAGGAGCGCGGCAGGGACGCAGACGAGCGAGATCTGCCAAACGAAGCCCGGGTCGTACCGCGGAAAGCCGAAGTAATACGAGACGCCCGAGGCGATTCCGAGAGAGAAAGCGATGAGGAGCAAGACGCCAAAGGTCAGGTACACGCTGTCCTTGGCTCTCCACCAGCTTGCCATGGTCGTGCCATGACCCTCAAGCTATTTCAAGGTCGCAACGGCCTTCGAAGAGGTTCGTGGGACGACCGGGCTCCGGGAGCCGCGACGGCCCGATCGCAGTACGGGCACGTGAAGCTCTCCTCCGGGAAGGACCAGCGGTTCACGTCGCCCCCGCAGTGCGGGCACCGCTCGACAAGGACCTGATGCGGAACCGCCTCCTGCACGACGAACTCCTGCGCGGACCGGTCGATGACGCCCCGGAGGTACCCGCGGTCGATCGCGTCACCGAGCATCTGCTCCGCCTGCATCCGAGTCCTCCCGGTGTTCGCCGCGAGGTCGTTCAACGGGATGCGCCGGTACGGCTTCACGTACGCCGCGAGCGCCCGGAGCGCCTCCTCGTACTTCCTCGCCTTGGACTCCCAGGAGCGCACGATGAGACCGTAGCCCACCGCGATCGCCCCCGGCACGACACCGATCGGGACGCACAGGGCGGCGAGGACGGACCCCGCGCCCGTGGCGTTCGTGAGCAGGATCATCATGACGGCCATTCCAAGGACGAAGCCGCCCGGGAGCAGGTACACCTCGGAGTCCATGTGCCACAGGCTCGCCTTGGCCGACGGCTTCCCAGGCACGGTGCGCCCCGCGTGGCATCAGTGGACCCGCGTATTTCACCGCTCGCGCGGTAATCTCATCGGGTAGACTCGTTGGGGAAATCTTAAGTACGGGCGGTGAACCATCGCCCTTCCGACGGGAGGCATTCCCCTGTTCTGCCAGCACTGTGGAAAGCAAATCGCGGACGGTGCCGTGTTCTGCAACTTCTGCGGTGGCCGGCAAGGTGCGGCCCCCGCGGCCCCGACCCAGACGCCGGGATATGCATCGCCCCAGGCACCCGGCTACCCGGCGCCGGGCGTCCCCGCGGCGCCGGCCTACCCACCGCAGGCGCCCCAGGCCGCGACGGCGGCCCCGCCCCCGCTCCCCCAGAGCCTCAAGTGCACCTCGTGCGGCGCACCGATGAACCCGGCGAGCGGCATGGCCCTCGTCGTGTGCGAGTACTGCGGCGCCGTGACGACGATGGGCACGGCGGGCGCACAGGTCCTCCAGAAGCACTTCATGCTCGAGTCCCGCATCGGCAACGAGCAGGCGCTCGACGCGGGCGGCAAGTGGCTCAACAAGGGGCTGTTCCGCCGGAAGGTCGCGGAGCGCGCGGATCTCGGCCAGGTCACCCTGAAGTACGTGCCATACTGGATCGTCCCGACGTCCGTCGTCGCGGACTTCCAGGGGACGAAGGGGGCCGGCGTCGCGCAGATGCGCTCCGGCTCGACGGCGGGCAAGGCCGCCGGCGTCGCGCTCCTCGCCCTCCAGGTCGCCTCGGCCGCGAACCAGGCGAACCGGGGCCGCCAGGTGAATACGCAGCCTCAGGTCATCCGGGTGCGCGACCGGATCCAGCTGCAGTACAACCTCCCGATCGTCGCCGTCCGCGGCTACACGAAGTTCCAGCCCGACGACGGCTTCCAGTTCAACATCCAGGCCAAGCGGTCCTTCGACAAGCGCGCGACGGGCGGGATCGAGGTGATGTCCGGCGACGTGTCGGAGGCCGAGGCGAAGGCCCAGGCGTCCGCCCTCGCACACAAGTTCGCGGAGCGGGAGGCGAAGAAGCGCGTCGACACCCTCGAGTCGATCCAGGTCTACCCGACGACGTACGACGGCGAGCTGCTCCACGCCCCCGTCTGGTTCATGGAGTACGCGCACAAGGGGAAGCCGATGTTCATCCTGATCGACGGCCACGCCGGCGGCGTGATGGACGGCGAGCGCCCATCCTTCAGCCTGTTCTGAGGATAGCCCATGGAATCCCGACCGAACGTTCAAGTACCTCGCGCCCCCACGTGCCGTTCCGACAACGGCTAAATACGGCACACCGATGCGTCCCGGAGAGAGGAACCATGCCAGACGTCCGTGAGCGAGTCGAGGCCGACCGAGGCATCCTGAAGAAGATTCAGCTCGTGATCCCCGGCTACGCCGGCTACCGGCGCCGGGAGGACATCCGCGCGGCGGACAACATCCTCCGCCACCAGCTCGCGGACCAGATGAAGTCGGTCCGGTCCGAGCTCGAGACGATCCGCGACGGGATGGCGATGGAGGGCCGCGTCACGGGCCTGAGCGACATCGGGAACGCGATCTTCAACATCGAGGGGCTCGAGGCGAAGGTCCGGCACGCGGAGGGCGGCTACTCCGGCTTCAGCCCCCAGATCCGGATCGAGGAGGGGGAGCTCGACCGCCTCTACGAGTACGACTGGGCGATGCTCCAGGCCCTCGACAAGGCGGCCGCCGTGCTCCCGCTGCTCCGCGAGGCGACGGAGCCGAAGGCGTTCGGCGCCTCGATGAAGGCGTTCCACGAGGCCGTGAGGTCGTTCGAAGGCGCATGGAACTTGAGGATGGAAGCCGTTACGGGTACACAGGTGCGGTGAGTCGAATGATCCCAATCGCGTTCTTCTTCGGCGGCGGACGGCGGACGGACCAGACGGCGGGCCGGCAGGAGGGCCTCGTCGGCGCGATGACGGTCGCCTGGGACGACCAGTTCAAGCGGAACAACATCATGTGGAAGGTCCCCCGGAACATCCGGATGAACGACAACATCGTCGTCCGGGAGGACGAGATCGCGGTCTTCTATCGAGACGGCAAGGTCCTCGCGTACCTCGACCGCCCGGACCGGTACGCGCTCACGTCGCAGAACGCTCCGATCCTCGGGCGTCTCATCCAGGCCCTGTCCGGCGTCGTCCAACAGGCGGAGGTGTTCTACCTCCAGAAGCGGATCTTCGACGGCAAGTTTGGCTCGAAGGAGCCCTTCCTGTTCGAGGACCCCGACTTCGACATGATCCAGCTCCGCGCGTTCGGTGAGTTCCGGTACCGGATCGGCGATCCGGAGACGTTCATCAACCAGTTCGTCGGGACGTTCGGCGCCGCGACCTCCGCGGAGATCGAGGACCGCATCAAGGACGAGCTCATGAAGCAGCTCAACGTGACGATGGGGAAGATGAAGGCGGGAGGCCTCAAGGTCACGCAGCTCGCGGCGAGCCTGAACGACATCGAGCAGGCCGTCCTCGCGAACGCGAAGCCCCACTTCAAGACCCTCGGCGTGGAGATCGTCCAGATGGCGGGGATGAACATCCCCTTGCCGGAGAGCGTCAAGCAGGCCCTCGAGAAGATGGCCTCCGCGAAGGTGCTCGGCCGCGCGAACACGGCGGCGTACCAGCAGTTCGCCGTCGCGGACGCGCTTCGGGATGCGGCCCAGAACCCTTCGGGTGGGGCCGCGGGCATCGGCCTGGGCCTCGGCGCCGGCATCGGGATGGGGGCGGCGATGGGTTCCCAGGTCCCCGGGATGATGCAGCCCGCACAACAGCAGCAGGTCCGGCCGTGTCCGAAGTGCGGCACGAACAACCCCGTCACCATGAAGTTCTGCGGGAACTGCGGGGCCGACACGACGGCCGTCGGGAAGCCGTGCGTGAAGTGCGGCAAGCCGGTCCCGCCGGCCCTCAAGTTCTGCGGCGAGTGCGGCGCCCCTCAGACGGTCAGGTGCCCGGACGGGCACGAGGCCCCGGGCAACATGAAGTTCTGCCCGGAGTGCGGGAAGCCGCTCCC
>JBQTHW010000136.1:0-8345 GCA_052389495.1 Methanobacteriota archaeon
GTGCATGTAGTACGCCACGACGAGCGCCCCTTTGAGCGTCGCGAGGATGAGCAAGACCGCGATCTGGAGGCTCCTCGCGATGCCGAACACCTGGATGTTCAGCTCGACGAGCGTCACGATTGCGAGCGTCGCGAACACGGGAACGTAGGGCCGCTTCTTGACCTCGGCCCCCACCCCATGTCGGCCCGCTGTCGCCGTCTCCGCCAGGCCACCACCTCAGATTAGGTAGACGATCGTGAAGAGGAAGATCCACACGACGTCGACGAAGTGCCAGTACAGGCCGACCAACTCGACGGCCTCGTGGTTCTCCTTCGTGAAGCCGCCTCGGAACGCCTTGATCGTCGTGTACGCCATCGCGAGGACGCCGGCGAACACGTGGGATCCGTGCACCCCCGTCTGGATGTAGAACGTCGACCCGTACAGGTCGTTGATCGGCCCGGGCGCGCTCGTGAACGTCAGCCCCTCCGTGAAGAACAGCTTCACGTACTCGAATCCCTGGATGCCGAGGAACGTGATGCCCAACGCCAGCGTCGCGGCGAGGAACAGCCTGAGCTGCCTCTGGTTCCCCCGCTCGGCCGCGGCAAGCGCCTCGACCATCGTCAGGCTCGAGCAAATCAGGATGAACGTGTTGAAGCCCGTAAGCAGGATGTTCAAGGGGGAATCGACGCCAGGTATTGCCCAATCTGCCGACCGCACGCGGAGGGACCACGAGACGCCGATGATCGCAGAGAAGAACATGATCTCCGTCGCGAGGAAGAGCCACGTCGCGAGCTTGCGCGAACTCACCCGCACGACGTCGGGCCGCGCGACGACCGTGCCGTAGTCCGCGCGTGACGTGCTCCGTAGATCGTCGCGGAGCCAGCCGAGGGCGCCCGCGGCAAAGATCACAAGCCCGAGCCCGAGGATCCGGAGGTCCATCACGAGCCCGGCGTAGCCGATCGCCGCGCCGAACCCGGCGACGAACGGCCAGTAGCTGCCATGGTGGGCCGCCGAGCCGGCGCCGTGGCCCGCGTCCTTCGCGTGCTCCATGGGCGACCTCGAGGCTCCCGCCGAGGAAGAGCCGCCGCACTATAACGTCTTCGGTATCCCGACGCCCGTCAGTCCATCGCCCGCTTCAGAATCCGGAACGCCTCCATGAGGTCCTTCTCTTCGAGGACGAGGATCGTGTCCGTGTAGCAGCTCATGACCTGCAGGACGTTCAGCCCCTCGGCCGCGAGGGATGCCGAGAGGAACGCCATGACTCCGGGGACCTCCTCGATGCTCTCGGGGCTCGTGACGCTCAGCTCGACGAGTCCCTTCCGGACCCTCAGGATGTTCCCCTGGCTGATCGACTTCGTCACGGCGGAGAGCGTGTCGTCCTCGACGATCAGGACGAGTCCCTGGGAGGTCGGGATGAGCCGGATGAGCCGGTTCGAGGGCAGGAGTTCGTTCACGACCTTCTCAAGGCGCACGAGGTTTTCGTACGAGTACCGGACCGTGACCGTTGCGATGCGTGTCCGCGTCTCGAGTCGGGATCGGCGCAGGACGCGCCGGACGGCCTGCTCGCGCCACGTCTGTCGGGGGGTCGCCCGGTATCGCCGGCATGCCGCGAGGACGGCGTCGAACCGGTCGATCCCGAGGTCCGCCGAGACCTTGCGCGCGAGGGACGACAGGTTGATCAGGTCGAGGCACTCGCGGACCGCGGGCTTCGCGTCGAGGTAGTTCCACACCTGCTGCGCGATGCTCACACGGGCTCCTCCGGCCCTCAGGACGCTTGTCTAGTATTAGACAATTCCGTCCCGGACCGGTCGAGGTCGGCCAAAGCGGTTATATCGGCGCCCTCCGTCCGCGCGCCTCGAGAGGTCCAATGCCCCGTCGCATCGTCCTCGCGTACTCCGGAGGGCTCGACACGTCCGTCGCGATCCCGTGGCTACGGGAAAACGAGGGAACGGACGTCGTCGCGGTCATTGTGGACGTGGGCCAGCAGGAGGACGTCCACGCGGCCGCAGCCCGCGCGCTGCAGCTCGGCGCCTCGGACGTCGAGGTCGTCGATGCGAAGGAAGCGTTCGTGGAGCGCTACATCCACCCGGCAATCCGGTCGAACGCCCTGTACGAAGGCGTCTATCCGTTGAGCACGGCGCTCGCGCGCCCGCTCATCGTGACGCACCTCGTGAAGGCAGCCCATGCCCACGGTGCGGCGGCGGTCGCCCACGGTTGCACGGGGAAGGGGAACGATCAGGTGCGCTTCGAGCTCGGCCTCGGGGCGTTGGACCCCTCCCTGGAGGTGCTCGCCCCCGCGCGCACGTGGGGGATGACCCGCCAGGACGAGATCGAGTACGCCCGCACACGCGGCCTCCCGATCGCCGTGACGGAGGAGACGCCGTACAGCATCGACGAGAACCTGTGGGGCCGCTCGGTCGAGGGCGGCGCCCTCGAGGACCCCACGACGGAACCGCCGGAGGACGCGTACCTCTGGACGACGTCCCCACTGATCACGCCCGGCACGGCGCAAGCCGTCGACATCGAGTTCGAGGAAGGCCTCCCGGTCGCGGCCGCGGGCGCGACGGACTCCGTCGACATCGTGCGCACGCTCAACACCCTCGCGGGCCACCACGGGGTCGGCCGAATCGACCACGTCGAGAGCCGCGTCGTGGGTATCAAGAGCCGCGAGGTGTACGAGTGCCCCGCGGCGGTCGTCCTGCTCGCCGCACATAAGGCCCTCGAGTCCCTCACCCTGCCCCGGGACCTCCTGCGCTTCAAGGCGTCCGTCGACGCGCGCTTCGCGGAACTCGTGTACGACGGCCAGTGGTTCACCCCGCTCCGGGAGTCGCTCGAGGCGTTCGTTGCCGCGTCCCAGACGCGCGTGTCGGGCGTCGTGACGATCAAGCTGTTCAAGGGCGCGGCGGCCGTCGTGGGCCGCGAGTCTCCGTACGCGTTGTACGATCAGGACCTCGCGACGTACGGCGCGGGGGACGTATTCGACGCGGCGGCGTCCGAAGGATTCGTCAAGATCTACGGGCTCTCGTCGAAGGTGTGGGCACAGGCCGGGCGGAGGCGAGCGATGATCGGATCGAAAGGAGGCGTGGAGGCGCATGCAGTCGCAGCCGTTGCTCGCTGACACCCCGGCCTTCTCTTTCGTGGCCCACGGGCCGGCGGCGCCGTTCCTGTCCTCCCTCGCCTCCGACGTCGCCCTCGCCTCCGCGGACGTCGCGGGCACGATCGCGCACGTGGCGATGCTCCGCCACGCCGGGATCGTGACGCGCCGGGAGGCGAAGTCGCTCGTCGCGGCCCTCCAGGCGTGTCATGCGGAGATCACGTCGGGCACGTTCCCGTGGCACGCGGACCTGGAGGACGTCCACACGAACGTCGAGGCGCGCGTCGCCGAGCTCACGGGAGCCGCCGGGCGGAAGGTCCACGCGGGACGATCGCGCAACGACCAGGTAGCCCTCGCCGAGCGCCTCTATCTGCGGACGTCGATCGAGCGGATCCTGGGAAAGCTCCTCGCGTTCGAGAAGGTCCTGCTGGAGCGGGCGAAGGCCCACGCGGACGTCGTCGTGCCGGCGTACACGCACCTTCGGAAGGCGCAGCCCGTCCTCCTGGGTCACGTCCTCCTGGCGAACCTCTGGCGCCTCGCGCGGGACGCGGCCCGCCTCACGGACGCGTACGCCCGCACGAACGTCAGCCCGGCCGGTGCGGCGGCCGTCGCGGGCACGTCGCTCCCGCTCGACCCCGCCGTGGCGGCGGGTCTCCTGGGGTTCGACCGCGCGTTCGCGAACTCCGCGGACGCGACGAGCGACCGTGACCACCTCGTCGAGGTGACGTCCGCCTTGGCGCTCCTTGCGGTGCATCTGAGCGGGCTCGCGGAGGACTTGATCCTGTGGACGTCCGACGAGTTCTCGATCGCATCGTTCGCCGCCGACGATGCCGCGGGCAGCAGCTTCCTTCCGCACAAGGCGAACCCCGATGTCGCGGAACTCGTCCGCGGCCGGACCGGCGCGATCGTGGGCGACCTCGTCGGTCTCCTGACCGCCCTGAAAGGCCTCCCGATGGGCTACCACCGGGACCTCCAGGTCGAGAAGGCCTCCGCGATGCACGCGATCGAGACGACCGGCGCGTCGCTCGACGCGCTGACCGACGCGGTCGCGCACCTCACCGTCCACGCGGACGGGGCCCTCGCCTCGCTCGACGCCACCCACGCATCCGGACTGTTCGTCGAGCACCTCATCCTGAACGGGGTCACACACCGTGACGCGTACGATCTCGTGAAGGCGAACCTCGCGGCGTTCCGGGAGGCCGCGCACGACGCGGATCCCGTGACCGCCCTGCGGAAGATCTCGCCCCTGTTCGGCGCGTCCGCGCTCCCGCTCCTCACGCCAAGGGGTGCCGTCGACGCGGTCGTCTCGCACGGGGGGACGGGGCCCGCGCAGGTCGCCCACCAGATCGCGGAGGCGGAGGCGGCCCTCGGCCGGCAGGCGTTCGACCTGAATCTCATCGCGAAGAAGAACCGGAGGATCGCGGACGTGCTGTCCGGGGAGGTGGGCCTCTGACGCCCGCGCACCCGCTCCCGCCGCACCCTCCGGGGCCCGGGGCGGGCACGCTCTAGGCTTCGGTCCTTCGCGGTGGGGTTTCGGAGTCTTGGAGGTGCCTGGTACATGAGCACATGCCCGACCTGTGGCGCGGACGTCGCGACCGGAAGCGTGGAGCAGGGCGAGATCCTGACCTGCGTGGAGTGCGGGACGGAACTCGAGGTCCTGACCCTCGACCCGGTGCGGATCGCGCTCGCGCCGGAGACGCAAGAGGACTGGGGTGAGTAGGATCGTCCGGCTCGGCCTCCTCTACACGACCGTGCGACAGGAGGAGAAGCTCCTCCTGGACGCCGCGCGACGGCGGGCGCTGCCGCTCACCCTCATGCGGGACGGCGACCTCGTCCTGGGGCTCCAAGCGAACGGGACGGTCCTCGACGCGGTGCTGAACCGCTCGATGAGCCACTCGCGCGCACTGTACGCGGCACGGTTCCTCGAGCACCACGGCGTCCGCGTCGTGAACGCGGCCGACGTCGACGCGGTCTGCATGGACAAGGCGCTCACGAGCGTGGCGCTCGCCCGCGCCGGCGTGCCGACGCCTAAGACGTTCGTCGCCTTCACCCCGGACGCCGCCCTCGAGGCGGTCGAGGAGGTCGGCTACCCGGCCGTCCTCAAACCGGTCGTCGGCTCGTGGGGCCGCCTCGTCTCGAAGGTCTCCGATCGCGAGCAGGCCGAGCAGCTCCTCGAACACAAGGCGACCCTCGGCCACTACATGCACCACATCTTCTACGTGCAGGAGTACATCGACAAGCCGAGCTACGACATCCGGAGCCACGTCGTCGGCGAGCGCGTGACCTCCGCCGTCCGTCGCGTCTCCACGTCGTGGGTCACGAACGCGGCGCGCGGGGGGACGAGCGAACCCCTCCGCGTCACGCAGGAGATCGAGGACCTAAGCCTCCGGGCCGCCCAGGCGGTGGGCGGCGGCATCCTGGGGATCGACCTCATGCCGGACCGCGAGGGCCGCCTGTACGTGCACGAGGTGAACCACGTGATGGAGTTCCGCAGCGCGATGCAGGCGACGGACGTCGACCTGCCGGGCGCGATCCTCGACCACCTCGCGGAGGTCGCGCGGCGATGAAGGCGTCGATCGTCGGCGGATCCGGCTACGTCGGCGGGGAGCTCCTGCGCCTCCTCCTCGGCCACCCCCGCGTCGAGGTCGCCCAGGTCGTCTCGGACGCCTTCGCGGGCAAGCCCGTGTGGAAGGCCCACCCGAACCTCCGGCGGGTCACGGACCTGGCCTTCGCGGAGCCGTCCGCTCTCGACGCGTGCGACGCGCTGTTCCTCGCGGCACCCCACGGGAGCGTGATGCCCCGGCTCCACGAGTACGCATCGAAGGCGACGTACCTCGTCGACCTGAGCGCGGACTTCCGCCTCAAGGACGTCGCCGCGTACGAACGGTACTACGGGGTGAGTCACCCCGCGTCCGCCGAACTGCCGACGTTCGTCTACGGTCTGCCGGAACTCCACCGGGAGCGGCTTCGACGCGCCACGCGCGTCGCGGTCGCGGGCTGCACGGCGGCCGCGTCGATCCTCGCGCTCTCCCCGTTGGTCCGCGAGGGCCTCGTCGACCCAACGCGGATCGTGATCGACGCGAAGACGGGCTCCTCCGCGGGAGGGAGTCAGGGGACGCGCGCGTCCCACCACCCCGAGCGCGCGGGCGCGATGCGACTGTACGCCCCGACGGGCCACCGGCACACGCCGGAGATCGAGCAGGAGCTCGGGCTCGCGGGCCGTGTCTACCTCACGGTCCACGCCATCGAGGCGGTCCGCGGGATCCTCGCGACGGTCCACGCGTTCGCGCCGGACGGTCTCGACCGCAAGGCGCTCTGGGCGGCATACCGCCGCGCCTACGGCTCGGAGCCGTTCGTCCGGATCGTCGAGGACGCGGGCGGGATCCACCGCTACCCGGAGCCGAAGATCCTCGTCGGCTCGAACTTCTGCGACGTCGGGTTCGCGGTCGAGGACGGCCACGTCGTCGTCGCCGCGGCGATCGACAACCTCAGGAAGGGAGCGGCCGGCAACGCGGTCCAGTGCCTCAACGTCATGGCGGGCTTCGACGAGCGCGAAGGGCTCGCGTTCCCCGGACTCCATCCTGCGTGAGGTCGGTCCATGTACGTGGTCAAGGTCGGGGGAAGGGACGGGAACGACGCTGCGAACGTCGCGCTCGGCCTGCGGGAGGTCCGCCCGGCCGTCCTCGTGCACGGCGGCTCGAGTGCGGTCGACGCGCTCGCGACGGCCCTCGGACATCCGCCGCGCTTCCTGACCTCCCCGTCGGGCTACGTGAGCCGGTACACGGATGCCGCGACGATCGACGTCGTCTCGATGGCGATGGCCGGCCGCGCGAACGTGGCCCTCGTGGCGGCTCTCCAGGCGAACGGCGTGCGTGCGGTCGGGTTGAGCGGCGTGGACGGACGACTCGTCGTCGGCCGCCGGAAGACCGCGATCCGGTCCGTCGAGGGAGGCAAGGTCAAGGTCGTCCGCGACGACCGGAGCGGGACGATCGAGTCCGTGAACGCGGACCTGCTGCTCGGCCTCCTCGCCTCGGGGTACGTCCCGGTCGTGTCGCCTCCGATCCTGGACGCGGAGGACCACGGGCCGCTCAACGTGGACGCGGACCGCCTCGCGGCGCACGTCGCCGTCGGCCTCTCCGCGAAGGGTCTCGTCCTGCTGACGAACGTCCCGGGCGTCTGCCTCGACGCCTCGGACCCTTCGACGGTCGTCGACTCGATCCCCCGGGCAGACCTGCCGAGGTACCTCGAGACCGCCGTGGGCGGCATGCGCAAGAAGCTCCTCGCCGCGTTGGAGGCGCTCGACGGCGGGGTGCCCCGGGTCGTGATCGGCGACTCCCGTCGGCCCGACGCGGTCCGGGCGGCGCTCCGGGGCGAAGGGACGGTGATCGCCTGAAGGAGGTCGAGGCGACGCGGCTCGTCGGGCTCGTCGCGCCGCGGGACCTCGAGATCGTCCGGGGCGAGGGCGCGGTCCTGTACGACGCGTCGGGCCGTGCGTTCATCGACTGCGGCGTCAGCCACGGCGCGTGCAACCTCGGCCACGCCCACCCCGAGGTCGTGCGGGCCATCCGGGAGCAGGCGGGCCGGCTCCTCCTCGTCGACTCGACCGTGCGGAACGACGCCCGCGCGGCGTTCCTCGAGGCCCTGTTCGAGATCCTCCCGGACCCCCTCGCGCGGACGTTCCTGTGCAACTCCGGCGCGGAGGCCGTCGAGGCGGCGCTGAAGTTCGCGCGATCCGCGACGGGCCGCCCGAGGCTCGTCGCCGCGTACCGGGGGTTCCACGGGCGGACGTACGGCGCCCTGAGCGTGACGTGGAAGAAGGAGCACCGGGACGCGTTCGGGCCGCTCCTGGCCGACGTGGACTTCGTGCCCTTCAACGACGACGAGGCGCTCAAGGAGGCCGTCGGCCCGTCAACCGCGGCCGTCGTCCTCGAGCCCGTCCAGGGCGAAGGCGGCGTCCACGTCGCGAGCTCATCGTTCCTGCGGACCGCCTCGGACCTGTGCCGGGACCGGGGCGCGCTTCTCGTCCTGGACGAGGTCCAGACGGGGCTCGGGCGGACGGGCCGCCTCTTCGCGTTCGAGCGGGCGGGGGTCGTGCCCGACGTCCTGTGTCTGGCGAAGTCTCTCGCGGGGGGCTTCCCGATCGGCGCGACGGTCGTCACGGAGGCGGTCCATCGCGGGCAGCGCGCGGCCCACCATTCCACGTTCGGCGGCAACCCGCTCGCGTGCGCGGCCGGGGCCGCCAGCCTCCGCGTCCTCGTGCGGGACCGGCTGT
>JBQTHW010000137.1:0-3350 GCA_052389495.1 Methanobacteriota archaeon
AGCGCCCGACGCGTCTTGAAGACGACGACCGTCTCGTGCGCCTCGTCGATCCGGCCCTCCCACCGGTACAGGGATTCCGCGTCGAGAAGGTTCGCGCACGCCGCGAGCCGCTCCGTCAGGACGGTCCTCGCGATCTGCCGCGCGGTCTCACGGTCCGGCACGGTGACGTACGCCATCGCATGTCCTCGGGGCTTCGACATTCGTCATTCCTCTGGAGAGAATTATCAGGTACCAGAATGGCGACGATGCTGTTTTAAGTCGTCGTCCGCGTCGTGACGGCGTTTCGCATGCCCGTGGTGACGATGTCCGAAGCCGTGGCCGCGCTGCGGGCGACGGTCGGAAAGCGGGGCATGTCGGAGGAGGACCTGAAGGCCCTCGCGGACTACCTCATGTCGTTCTTCGGCTTCACGCAGGAGGTCATCGACAACAACCTCGACGTCGCGGATCGCGACGTGTTCTACATGCTCGAGGAGGAAGGCCTCCTCACGACGAGGCAGGAAGAGATCCACATCAAGAAGGGGAAGCTGTGGCGGATCCACTACTGGATCCTGCGCGTCGATCGCTTCAAGGCCCTCGCCCGACGCGAGCCGACGAAGACCGGCCAGGACGCCTTCGCCGTGTACAACGAAATTCCCGACGACATCTGGACCCGGCAGATGCCCGCCCGATAGCCGTCCGGGATAGTTTATATAGACCAGAGGTTTCGTTTCGCGGCGCGGATGTCCGAGTGGATTTGGTTCGGCATCGCCGCGCTTCTCATCGCGGGATGGACGGGGGCCGTCTACGTGCTCCACCGGCGGGGCCTGCTCGAGCGGTTCCACCTCGCGCCGGCGGGCCCCTTCCTGATGTGGAAGACCGTCAAGGGCCGGGACCTGATTGACCGGATCGCCCGGCCCAGGCGGCTGTGGCGGGCCTTCGGGGACGCGGCGATCGTCGTCGTCGCGCTCACGATGGCGTCGACGACGTTCCTCCTGATCTGGGAGGCCACGCTCGTCCAGACGCAGGCGGTCCGCGAGAACGCGCCGTCGCCCCAGCTCCTGCTCGGGCTCCCCGGGCTCAACCCGCTGATCCCGCTGTGGTACGGCATCTTCGGCCTCACGATCGCGATCGTCCTGCACGAGTTCGCGCACGGGGTCCTGTCCCGCGTGGCGGGGGTGCGAATCAAGTCCCTCGGAGGGATCTTCCTGATCGTCCCGATGGGCGCGTTCGTCGAGCCCGACGAGGACGAGATGAAGGCGCTGCCGAGGCGGCAGCGCGCGCGGCTGTACGCGGTCGGCCCGGCGACGAACATGATCCTCGCGACGATCTTTGCGGTCCTCTTCTCGACGATGACGACGTCGTCCCTCGTGCCCGTCCACCCCGGGATCGGGATCGTGGACTTCACGGACGCGGATTCGCCCGCGCTCCGGGCGGGCATGGAGCGGTTCATGGTCATCACGTCGCTGAACGGAACGCCAGTCCGGAACGGGGCCGAGTTCCGCGAAGCGATCTCACGCGTGCAGCCGGGCGACACGGTCGTCGTGACGGCGTACAATCAGTCGTCCCGCCAGATCGAATCGTTCGGCGTCACGGTGGTCGGCGAGGCCGGGACCGGCCGGCCCCTCCTTGGCATCTTCGCGCTCGACGTGAGCACGGAGTTCTACCACCCGTTCTCGGACCCGGGCCGCTTCGGCGGCATCCCGGGTGCGATCCTCGTGTACGTGTCGCTCCCGTTCCAGGGCCGCGCGCCGATCCAGGAGCCCGCGACGCACTTCTACAAGATCGAGGGGGCCTGGGCCTCCGTGCCCGAGCCGCTGTACTACCTGATCGCCAACGCGTTCTACTGGCTCTTCTGGCTCAACGTGATGCTCGGAGCGACGAACGCCCTCCCCGCGATCCCGCTCGACGGCGGGTATATCTTCAAGGACGGCGTCGCGGGGCTCGTCTCGCAGCTGAAGCGGGGGATCGGGGCGGAGGCGCGGGACCGCATCGTGAAACGCGTCTCGTACATCTTCGCGCTGTTCATCCTCGCCCTGATCTTGTGGCAGCTCATCGGCCCGCGACTGTAGCCCCGAGGCCGAGTTCCGGGGTCGGCCCGGGCGTCTCACGCCTTCGCCTGGGTCGCGACGAGGCCCAGGATGCCGCTCACGACCGCGAGCGCTCCCGCCGTGGTGTCGTACGCGAGGACGAGCGCGGCGATCCCGAGGACCAGGTTGAGGAGGCCCCCGGCCGAGTACTTCGCGCGGAACAGGAGGAGGCTGCCGAACAGGATCCCGAGGGAGACGACGAACTCGACGGCTCGGTCGAGCAGGAACTCGAGGGTGATCGCTTGGTTGCCCCGAAGCTGGAACGTGTCGACGAGAAGCAGGACGCCCGCGACGAGGCCGAGGATCAGGCCGACGATCGCGAGGATGCGTCGCTCCGGCACGGGTCGGCGGGAAGGACTGAGCGGATATCATCCTTTCTCAAGGCCCGCGAGCCCCCAGACGCCCTCCGGCCGCCCTGCGTATCCGGCCGGGCCGCGGACCATACGCCGCGTGCGGAACACCTCCTCGAAGCCGAGACTCCGCGCGAACCGGTCCGCCCTCCGGTTCGGCACGGGCGACGTGAAGGCGTACGATGCGCTCCCGGATGCCGCCAGGAGCGCATACCACAGGTCCGAGGCCGCGTCGTCCGACGCGGGGTCGACGACCCACGGGCCGACCTCGCAGGCGCCGCCCGACGTGTTCCCCACGAGGTAGCCGGCGGGCCGACCGGGCGGCCCCGCGACGAGGAACGTCCGCGGGAACTCGGAGGCGAGGTGCGTCAGGAGGCGAGCCCGGGAGGCCCCGAAGAACGGCGCGTCGAACGCGATCACGTCGGCGAGCGCCCTGGCGTCGAGCGGGCGGGCGCCGGTCGGGACGGGAGACATGGGCCCGCGGGCCCATCGGACGTTGTCGTACTCCGTACGGAAGCCGAGGCGCTCGTAGAACGCGACGACGTGGAGGTACGCGTTGAGCCGCACCGTCTCGACGCCTCCGTCGTCGAGGCGGTCAAGGGCCGCGCGCATCATCGCGTCGCCGATCCCCTCGCCGCGGCGCCCCGGCTCGACGATCACGGCTCCGAGGAACGCGAGCCGGCCGTAGACGGTCGTCGACAGGACGCCGACGAGGCGGCCGTCGGACTCCGCGGCGAGGCAGCCGTCCGGATGGAGGGCGATCAGGCGGCGGAAGTCCTCGCGGGTGTAGCCCCACCCCTCGAGGTCCGTCAGGGCGATGGCCCGGTCGATGTCCCGCTCCGCGAGCCCGCGGACGCGCGCTCCCGCCATGCCCTCACCCTCCGCTCGAGTTCCTCCCGCTCGTCGCACTCGTGGAACCCGTACGTCACGTAGC
>JBQTHW010000138.1:0-1935 GCA_052389495.1 Methanobacteriota archaeon
CGCGTCGCGCGCGCGACCGCGGCCGCCGCCGCGGCGCCTCCGGCGGGACCGCTCAGGACCGTCTCGACCGGCCTATGGCCCAGGGCCGTGTGGTCCGTCACGCCTCCGCTCGACTTCATCACCCGGAGGTCGCGGCCGAGACGCGCCTCGAGGTCCGCCATGTAACGGGACACGAGCGGCTTGACGTACGCGTCGAGGGCCGTCGTCGACGCCCGCTCGTACTCCCGAAACTCCGCGAGGACCTCGTGGCTCAGGGAGACCGAGACGCCGCGGAGGGCCTCCGCGAGGCGTCGCTCGTGGTCCGGCTTCAGGAAGGAGAACAGGAGGCACACGGCGACGGACTCCACGCCCCGGGCGCGGATCACCGCGGCGACGCGACGCGCGTCGTCCGGCGTCAGGCGGCGCACGACGCGCCCCGTCGGATCGACCCGCTCCCGGACGCCGAAGGAGAGATCCCGCGGCGCGACGGGCGGCGGCCTCGTCACCCGCAGGTCGTACAGGCTCGGCCGATCCTGCCGGCCGATCGCGAGAAGGTCCTCGAACCCGGCCGTCGTCACGAAGGCGGTGCGTGCACCCTTCCGCTCGAGGATCGCGTTCGTCGCGACGGTCGTGCCGTGGGACATCGACGTGCCGCCCAAGGCCTTCACGCCTTCGAGGACCGCGGCGGAGGCGTCGCGCGTGGTCGGCAGCTTCTCGGCGACGACCGCGCGACCCCGGAACGCGACGAAGTCCGTGAAGGTGCCGCCCACGTCGACCCCGACGTCCACAAATCCGGATGCTTCCAGGTGATGTTCTCGTTTGCGGCGGCGGGAAGCGCAGCGGATTCTCGGCCGGCCACATGCCGATGCCCAGGATCAGCTGCCGCGCTTGAACGTCCGCGCGATTCTCGATGCAATGAGGAACCCGACCGCCCCCGCGGCTGCCCCTATGCCCGCGAACGCGATGCCAATGACATACGGTGCGAGAGTCGGGGGCTCCGCAGGGAGGATCGATCGGACGAGGAACGGTTTGGGTCCTCCCCTTCCATCTCGGCGGTCTCCCCAAACGACGTAGACGCGACCGTCCGGACCGACCGCGATCGCGGGCCCGTCCTTGCTCCAGTTGGTTGGATCGCTGTCAATCCGGCGCGGGGACGATACGTCAGACCAGTCCGGCGCCGACTCCGCGTACATCAGGTCGGTCCACCCAGTGTCTGAACCCGCCTCGCCGTCGAGCCAAGCGACGTGAATGGCGCCACCGGAGTCGAGGGCGAAGTCGATGAGTGACCACTCTTCGATCGCCCCGATGTACGACCCAAAGTCGAAAACGGGATCGAACGATGTGCGGGATGCGCGTTTCATCGCTGACAGGACTCGCAGAGAGCCGTAACCGTCCCGGTTTGCGGCAAGATCGTCGAGAACGATGAGGACCGTCCCGTTCTCCGCGACTGCGATTCGCGGGTCGTGCTCCCATGGCGCAGAGAGGTCCCCTGTCACGGCGAGCGGCGCGGACCACGTCCCGGGAGTCGTTCCTTGTGAGAAGAACGCCGCCGCATCCGCCGAGGTACTCCGGATCCATGTCATGTAGAGGGTACTCCCGCGGCTCGCGAGCCTAGGACTTGACTTCCACGTGGCCGGCTCGTCGTCCACGATAGCGTCCCCTAAGACCCGTCCGTCCACGGAGGAAACACGGGTCGCTCGGAGCGTCCCATTCAAGTCCGAGCTTGTCACCCAAGCGAGGATGAGGTCTCGCTCCACCGAGGCCACATCCACATCCAAAAAGACCTCCGAAGTCGGCCCTTGAACGATTTGCCACGGCCCACGCCAAGACTGCCCCGTGCCCAAAACGGCAACCACGATACCGTCCGCTCGGTCGCCCCAGGCAAAGGCGAACTCTGAATCGGGCAGGCTCGCAACCCGAACACGATAGGGCGACGAAGGTTGGTTGGAGGAAGGA
>JBQTHW010000139.1:0-8251 GCA_052389495.1 Methanobacteriota archaeon
CACGACGGGCCAGGCCTCGCCGACGGCGGAGAAGGGGATGAAGACGAAGTCCACGCCCAACGTCGGCGTGATCGAGAACCCGATTGACCCGATCAGCCTCGCGATTGCGTCGGGGGGGGCGATAGTCGCCCCCACCTTCACCGGAGTCGAAAAGAACAAAGCCGCCCGCCAACAGAAATCGAAACAGCACAAGGGCGACGACCGTCGCCCCCGACGCGATCGCGAGGCTGATCGGGTCGATCGGGTTCTCGATCACACCGACGTTCGGCGTGGACTTCGTTTTCATCCCCTTCTCCGCCGTCGGCGAGGCCTGGCCCGTCGTGAGGCCGTACACCTGGTTGTTCATCACGAGGTACGTGATGTCGAGGTTCCGGCGCATCGCGTGCATCGTGTGCCCCAGGCCGATCCCGTATCCGTCGCCGTCCCCGCCCGTCACGAGCACGTGGAGGTCGGGGTTCGCGAGCTTGATTCCCGTCGCGACGGGGATCGAGCGGCCGTGGATCGAGTGGAAGCCGTACGTCGACAAGAAGTGCGGGAGGTTGCTCGAGCAGCCGATGCCCGAGACGATCACGACGTTCCACGGCTCGAGCTGGAGCGCGTGGATCGCCTTCTGAAGCGCGTTGAGGACCGCGAAGTCCCCGCACCCAGGGCACCACGTCGGCTTGATCTCGGACTTGTACGTCTGCAGCTCGAACGCGGACTTCATCGCCCAACCTCGAGGATCTTCGAAACGATCTCGCCCGCCGTGAACGGCTCCCCGTCGTACTTGCCGAAGAAGCGTTCCGCCACGAAGCCGGTCTCCCCCCGGAGCAGACGGGCGAACTGTCCTCCGAAGTTGCCCTCCACGGCGAGGGTGTGCTTCGCACCCTTCAGAAGCTCGAGCGTCTCGTCGACGTGCACGGGGTACAGGGTCGGCGACTCGACGGCGTTCACGCGGATCCTGTGCTTCTCCTCGACCCGCAGGATTGCCTCCCGGGCGGGCCCCTGCGTGGAGCCCCACGTCACGAGCGTGAGGTCCGCGTTCGCGGGCCCCCACCGCTCGGGGGCCGGCGTGTCCTTCCGCAGCCCATCGAGCTTTCGCATCCGCTTCTCCATCATCCTCCGCCGCTCCTCGACGTACTCCGGGACGCCTGCGAGGACGTCGGAGATGAGCTCCCCGGACTCCATGTGCTCGTCCGAGGCGGCGATGTGCTGATAGCCCTTCATGCCCGGAACCGCCCGGGGGCTGACGCCGCTCTCCGTGTGCCGGTACCTCCGGTAACCGGACGCGTCGCCGCCGTCCGCCGCGGTCATCCCGCGGACGATCGGGACGTTGAAGTCGAACGGTTCGACGGTCCGGTAGCCCTCGGACAGGTACAGGTCCGACATGAGGATGATCGGCGTCTGGTAGATTTCCGCGAGGTTGAACGCCTGCGCGGTCAGCGTGAAGCACTCCTCGGGGGTGCGCGGCGCGAGAATCGCCCGGGGCCAGTCACTCTGCCCCGCCCCGAGGGCGAGGTTCAGGTCGCCCTGCTCCGTCTTCGTCGGCAGGCCGGTCGACGGCCCCGACCGCTGGACGAGGACCGCGACGACGGGCGTCTCCGTCATCCCGCCCTGGCCGAGCGCTTCGACCATGAGGCTGAAACCCCCGCCGGAGGTCGCCGTCATTGCGCGCGCGCCCGCGAATCCTGCGCCGAGCGCCATGTTGATCGCCGCGAGCTCGTCCTCGACCTGCTTCACGACGACGCCGTGCTTCGGGGCATGCGCGGCCATCCAGTGCATGATCGACGAAGCCGGCGTCATCGGGTACTGCGCGAGGAAACGGCAGCCGGCCGCCAGGGCTCCGAGGCAGATCGCGTGGTTCCCCGTCATGAGGTGCCGTGGCTCGTCCGTGTACTTGACACCGAGTTTCAGCGCACCCGCGTGGTCCGCGACCGCGGCCGCCCCGGCCTTCGACGCGCCGATGTTCTGTTCGACGACCTCGGCCTTCTTGTCACCCCAGATGTCCCGGAACGCGCTCTCGACGTGGCGGAAGCCCAGGTCGAACAGCGCGACGGCGGCGCCGAGCGCGACCGTGTTCCGCGTCAGGGCGTTCTTCGAGAACGTCTGGGCCATCCTGCGAAGCGGAAGGCCGAGAAGGCGCACGCCGGACCGGACCTTCGAAGGATCCGCCTTGACGGACTCCGCGTCGAAGATCGCGGCCCCGCCCTCCGTGACCTGGCCCGCGTGGATGTCGATCGTCTGCTGATTCAGCGCGACGACGACGTCGGGGTCTTCACCGTGGGAGAGGAGAGGCTGGACCCCGGCCCGCACCTGCGTCCACACGTGTCCGCCGCGGATCACGCTTTGGTACGACGAGTATGTCCAGACGTGAAGCCCGCTCCGGGCACACACTTTCGCGAAGCTCTCCGCCGTCGAGGAGACGCCGTCGCCGGCGGCTCCGCCGATGCGGAGAACGAACTCGCGCTTGGGCATGGGACCGCCCGAGGGAGGGCGCGCGGCCCGGGCTCTCCCTGTCGAACGCGTTCCCGCTCTAATATAGTTTTAGCCGTGAGCGTCCGAGGCAACACGCCGTCCGGAGGCGCGGGAAATGCTTTTGCGACGCGCACGCATTCCCGCCTCGATCGAGATGAAGTCCGTCCCGGAGATCCCCGGTGCGACGACGATGGGTCCCTACTCCCCGTGCGTCGTCGCGAACGGCCTCGTGTTCGTGTCGATGCAAGCTCCGCTCAAGGTGGGCGGCGCGCCCGGAGAGTTCGCCGCGACGGACGTCGCGGGGCAGACGACCCAGTGCATCCGCAACATCGGGTCGATCCTCGAGGAGCTCGGCCTCGGGCTCGACGCGCTCGTCCGGACCACCGTGTTCCTCAAGGACCCGAAGGATTTCGCCGCGATGAACGAGGCGTACCGGGCGTTCTTCCCCGCAGCGCCTCCCGCACGGTCGACGGCCGCGTTGGGCGTCGCGTCCCCGGGCCTCCTCGTCGCGATCGACGCCGTCGCGGTCTACGAGCCGCGGCAGGAAGAATGATCCGACCCGGACCCGCTAGAGAGACATCCGCGCGAGGGTCTTCGTCGCCTTCACGCCGTCGATCGACCGGATGCGCGTGACGACGACGCCGCCGATCGCGTCGTACGTGTCGGCTTCGACCTTCGCGATCAGGTCGTACTCTCCGAACAACGGGTACAGTTCGACGATCTGATCGATCGTCAGGAGCTTCTGGTAGACTTCCTTCTCCCGTGTGGGCTCGATGTCGATCAGCACGAACCCGATGGCCGTGGCGGCACCCGAGCGCGGTAAATCCGAGCCGTAGATAAGCGTATCGAGGCGGCTCCACCGAAGGACAGGCTCGAACCGCGCGACGTTCGGCGCACAACGTTTTTCCAAAACGGATTCTTGCGTGTGAACCATCAAATATCCCGAAACGAACGACGATTCCACGCGTCGCAGGTCGGATGGGCCCGAGGCCCTCGTCTACCCCGTCGAGACTCTCCGCCACTGGTACGTGACCCCGTACGGCGGCACGTCGCCGGAGCTGGGCCTCCTCCAGCTCGGGATCCGCCGGGAAGCGCTCGAGGCGAACACGACGCTCGACCCGACGGTCGACCGGGTGCGCGTGTCGATTGTCGGCCGCGCGAGGTCCCGCCCGCTCATCCTTGACCGGTTCTTCGAGATCGTCGCGCTCGACGAGCGCCACCCGGACGCGCTATTGCGCTCCCTCCACGGCGAGGCCGTGTTCCCGGAAGGTGACACCGTCGTCCGGCGCAACGAGGCGCCTCAGCCCGGCGACGACGTCCTCCTGAACGGCGTGATCACGCAGCGCCTCGGCGTGCTCCCGGATTCCGCGGAGTTCGGGGAGATCCTCCAAGAGCTGCTCCGACGCGAGCGCACGCGCTCGCCCCCGGACAGCTAGGCGCACCGAACGGTCCGTTCCGGCGACGGTTCCGCCCGCGTCGGCCGGGGTTCGAGTGGCCCGATCCCGGGACGCCCCCCTCGCCGGTGCCCGCGTGGCGCCCGATCATGCTCGCCGACCTCACCGTCACCTCGCATGCTTTTTAACGCCCGTTCGCCTAGCACGCATCGATGCGCATCGGCGTAGTCGGGCTCCAGGGCGACGTGAGCGAGCACGTCGATGCCGTCACCCGTGCGTTCCGGACGTTCGGCCACACCGGGGAGGCGTTCGTCGTCCGCCGGCGCGCGGACCTGGACCGCGCGGAGGCGCTCACGATCCCGGGGGGCGAGAGCACGACGATCTCGAAGCTCCTCGTGAAGCTCGGCCTGTTCGACGAGGTCGTGCGGCGCACGCGCGAGGAGTCGATGCCGATCCTCGGAACGTGCGCGGGCTGCATCCTCCTCGCGAAGGAAGGCGGCGCCCAGGCGGAGCGGACGGACACGCGCCTCCTCGCGGTCATGGACATGGCGGTGGACCGGAACGCGTTCGGACGCCAGAAGGAGTCCTTCGAGGCGGATCTGCAGGTCGAGGGCCTCGACACCCCGTTCCGCGGCGTGTTCATCCGCGCGCCCGCGATCGTCCGGACGTGGGGCGACTGCCGGCCCCTCGCGTCCTACGGGGACAAGATCGTCCTCGCGCGGCAGGGGAACCTGATCGCCGCCGCGTTCCACCCCGAGCTGAGTGGGGACCTGCGGATCCACGGGTGGTTCCTCGATCTCGTCTAGAGGGCCGCGAGGACCAGGGCGGACACCGCGATCGACCCGGACAAGGTCAGGTACAGCGCGGGCCGAAGGACGGCCATCGTCGCGTTGATCGACGTCGTCAGGCGCGACGCCGTCTGGGGGCCGAAGATCCGGAAATCCGGGAGGTCCGCGCTCACGACGGCCGCCTCGACGTCGCCGAGGTCCGACAGCGCGTCCCGCACGGCCACGTCCGCGTGGTCGATCAGGATCGCGTGGTCGAGCGCCGCGCCGACGGCGTTGAAGCCCTCCATCGTCAGGTTCACGGAGTGGTTGTCCGTCGTGAGGACCTCGGACTCCTGGACGATCGCGCCGATCCGCGTGCGCAGGGCGTCCCGGAGCCCGGGCACCATGTTGTTCCCGTCGAACAGGAGGTACGCGGTCCGCTGGTCCCCGACCTCTACGAGGATCGCCTCGATGCCGCGCGCCCCCAGGCCTTGGTCCGGCGTGCAGAAGCCCGCGCGCCGACCGTGGCCCACGCGGATCGTCGCGCGCGGCGCGGCGAGGGCCGACCGCGTCGCCGCCTCGACGGCCCGCAGGATCTCGTGACTTTCCGGGGAGCCGAAGTGCGTGAGCCCGACCCCGGGCTTGAGGCAGTTGTGCGCGTCGACGAGGAACGCGTCCGTGGCGCCGGCAAGCTTCGCCTCCTGGCGCGCGGCGTGGCCGGTCGGGCTGTCGATGTCGTCCGTCGGGTGTGGCGCGAACGACGCGATTAGCAGGACGGAATCGCCGAACGCCTGCGCGAGGACGGACGCCTTGCCGGACGTCGCGCGCACCGCCTGACCCGCGCGGGCATCGAAGGAGGCGCGGGAGAGGGCCGCCCGCACGCCGTCGCCGATCTTGCGCACCTCCGCCGTCGTCGCCGGATTGTCGTCGTGGGTCGTCGGCCCGTGGGCCACGAGGACGTTCGGCGTGAGGTCCGCGAGGCTGGACGCGACCTTCGTCGGGAGGTCCGAGCCGCTCACGTAGCCCATCGGCCCCGGGTGGACGGACGGCGCGAGGAGCAGCGCCTTCGTCCCGCGTGCGGTCCGGAACGCCACCCCCGGGACGCGCACCCGCGCGGGCACGCTGATCGACTCGAAGAAGCCCTCCAGCTCCTTGACCCCGACGTCCTCGAGCTCCGTGTAGTGGTCGAGCGTGTGACGGAGGAGCTTGAGGCCGTCGACGCCGAACGACCGGAGGAGCGGCCGCTTCGCGATCTCCGCGTACCCCGCCGCCGTCGCGCCGAAGACCGCGTACACGACGAGCGCGAGGGCGACGTCCCAAGGCCCGAACGGCGCGACGAGGGCGAGCCCGACGAGGCCGAGGACCGGGTGCAGGGCCGCGGCGGGCAGGGTCCGCGCGTACTCCGAGTTCGACGTGCTCGCGAGGATCACGAGGCGGACCCACAGGACGGCACCGTAGCCGAGGACCGCGACGCGCGCGAGGGAGCCATCGAAGGGCGAACCGGTCCCGATCGCCAAGATCGTGAACGCCACGACCGCGACGAGCAGGAAGCCGCCGAGCAGGATCACGCTGATGAACGCGAGGAGGACGGACCGGCGGAGGTACATCCGGCCCCCGAGCGCCTCCGCGAGGGGCGTCGTCCCGACCGCCGTGGCGAGGGCCGGAAGCAGGATCGCGGCGGCCCCCGTGAGGACCGCGGCGGCGTCGAGGGACGGGTACGACAGAAGGTAGCCCTCCATGAGACCGAACGCGACGATCGGGACGACGAGGCGGCGGGGGGCAGGCGACACGAAGAGGCGGCGGGCCATGCGCGTCGTCTCGGCCTGGCTCTGGGCCGCGGTCAAGGCACGGCGCATCATGCGGCCGCCTTCACCGCCTCGACGATCCTTCGCAGAGCGCCTTCGTCCCGCGCCACCTCGACGATCGTCCCCGTCACGACGACGTCCGCGCCGGCGCGGGCGATCGCTCCGGCCTGGGCGGCCGTTCGGATCCCGCCCCCGACGACGAGGGGCACGCGGATCGCGCCGCGGACGGCACGCACCATCGCGGGCGGGACGGGCTCCGGGGCGCCGCTCCCCGCCTCGAGGTACACGAGCCGCATCCCGAACATCTCCGCCGCGAGGGCGTAGTCGACCGCGAGGTCCGGCGCGTCCCGCGGGATCGGCTCGGCGCGGCCCACCTCTCCCGCGCGCATCCCCGGCGCGACGACGAGGTACGCCATCGGGATCGTCTCGAGGCCCCACCCTCGGATCGCCTTCGCCGCGCGCCGCTGCTCGCCGACGATGAACCGCGCGTCCTTGCTGTTCAGGAGGCTCATGAAGTACAGCGCGTCCGCGTGCCTCGACAGGTTCCCCGCGCTCGCGGGGAACAGGACGACGGGCACGCTCGCCGACCCCTTGATCGCGAGGACGGTCGCGTCGAGCAGGTCCTGCGTCACACCCGTCGAGCCTCCGACCATGACCGCGTCGGTGCCCGCGTTCGCCGCCTCCTTCGCGAGCCGGCCCGCCTCCTCGGGCGTCTGCTTGTCCGGGTCGAGGAGGGCCATGTGGAGCCGGGCCTTCGCGCGGCGGTCCCGGATGTAGTCGTAGACCGTCATCGGACGCCACCGGCGAGGAACGCGGCCAGGGCGACGACCATCGCGTACTTCGCGACGCGCTGTGCCCGCGCCGGCCGTGTCGCGGAGTGAAGGGCAGCGTAGATAAACATTCCGTCCGCGACCACGACGGTCGCGACGTAGCCGAGTCCCAGGAGCGCGAACGACCACGGCACGACGCTAAACGCGACGCCGGCGACGAAGGCGAGCGCCGCAACGGCGCCTGCACGCCGCGCGCCGATCCGCTTCGGCAGCGTGCGCCGGTCGACGTCTCCCGCCAGGTCCTCGATGTCCTTCGCGACCTCCCGGCCGACCGTCGCGAGGAACGCGAGGGCCGCGAGGACGCCCACGCGCGAGAGGCGTTCCGCGTCGCCCGCGTACGATGCGAAGCCCGCGAACAGGAAGAGCGAGCCGACGAGGTACGCGATCGCGACGTTGCCCGGGAACCCGCCCGCCTTGAGGCCGGACTCGTACGCGTACATCAGGAGGGCGTTCGCGAGGACGATCGCGAGGCACCACACGTTCACGAGCGCCCCGAGGACCGCGGCGACCCCGAACGAGGCGCCCGCAAAGGCGCGCGCCTGTCGGACCGTCAGGCGGCCGGACGGGAGCGGGCGGTCCGGGTGGTTCACGGCGTCCGTCGCACGGTCCGCGATGTCGTTCAGGGCGTTCCCCCCCGCCGTGAACGAGGCGGCCGCCGCGGCGGCGAGGCCCAGCGGCACGCCGACGTCGAGGAACGCACCCGGTCCGACGGCGACGATGCCGCCGACGACCACGCCCGCGGCGGACATCCCGGCGTTCCAGGGCCGCGCGAGCCCGAGGTAGCCGCGCATCGACGTCCCGCCGTACCATCGCGCCCGTAATAATGGTTGGCCGGCGGAGCGGGTCCCACGGAGCGGGCTGTGCGGTCCTCGCTCTACGACCCGTCGGCTATCGTTCTCAGGAAAGGAAACGCTCCCGTGGCGCGGGAAAACGCTTTTAGTCCCCATCCGTCAATGTATTCCACAACCCACCGGCCTGTCGCGAAGGAGGCCTCACGGCCT